>JAIFNL010000295.1 GCA_020047755.1 Bacteroidota bacterium | reverse complement strand
TACCTGCCGAAGTATAAACCGACCAACGGAAAATATTATTTCCCAAAGCAAGTGAATTTACAAGTGTATTTCTATTTGAAACATCTGCAATAGCTCCAAAACCAGCATTAACGCTCCACACTCCATACCAGCCGGCAGTGGGGTCAGCGGCAGCAAGTGTAGCTACATCTATGCATAAAGATTGGTCTATTCCGGCGTTTATTGTTTGTGCTTGCAGTAAATTTGTTTTTCATATTTTTTTTGGGTTTTAAGGTTTCAATGTTCTGGAATTGTTTAAGAAACTAAAATTTAGCAAAAAGTTTTTTAGGTAGCAAGTTACATTATTTTTTTTATTTCTTTTACTTTTTTTTATATTTTTTAGAAACAAAATTGAATTAAGGAATAAATTTTATTGAAAATATAAATAATTTATTGATAAATAGATGTTTATCTTTTTTCCTTTGTTTGGGTATTCCAACTTTTTTTAAAATGTAATTTTACATCTAGTACATTGAATATCATAGAAATAAAGTTAGTATTTTGTTTTTTAATTGTTAAAATTCAAAAGAGCTAAAATGTTAAAAGATTTGCTTCTTGTTGTAGCAAATCAATTTTTACCACAAAAAAATCTTTTATTAGGTATTCTTTGAATTCAAAAAAGGTGTTATTCTGTATTTTTAGGTGCCAAATGTTTTCTATTTTGGTGCTATGCACCTAAGTAACGATTAATTTTGTTTAGCCTGAAATAGAAAACGATACAATTCCATTTGGGAAGGTTTGTTTCTTGAATTTCACTTGGGGCTTTTGGCAAAGAAGCGTTTTGCTTGTTTTTAATTAAAATTGCCTTTTTTGTTTTCAACTTTCGAGCAAAATAAGGGCTTTTAGAAGAACTTGTTAAAAAGTGTTAAAAACCAGAGAGTCATTCCGCACAAGTCTGCGGTCGTTCCGCACTCACAGAGAATAGCTCCGCACAAGTCGGCGGTCGTTCCGCACTCCCAGAGAATAGCTCCGCACAAGTCGGCGGTCGTTCCGCACTCCCAGAGAATAGCTCCGCACAAGTCGGCGGTCATTTCCCACTCTCTTACAAAATTAACAATTAGCAATTATCTTGTTTTTGTGCCTTTTATTTTGTAGTTTTACCGATGTAATTTTTTCTTTTTTAGAATGAACTAAAAACTCATTCAGTATTTTCGATAGAGAACTCCCTTGTTTTTAAGATATTTCCGCTTTGTGCGGCTTGTTTTTTGCTTGGGCGTTTGTTTTGTGTGAATGCTGAATGAATTTTGCTGTTTTTAGGAAAGAAAAAGCTAAAAAGCATCAATTTCTCATCAAAAATGTATATTTTTGCTGAAAAATAAAAAGTAAATTTAACCAGTCGGGGCAGTTTAATACATAAATAGTGTCTGAAAGAAAACGAATCAAAATCGGTTGGACCGGCTTGTCCGGTCTGTCCGATGGTTTCCTAACAGCCTAACCGACAGACCGACAAGTCGGTCGAACGGTTTTTATTTTTTTAAATTTTCAAAAAATGATGAGTTTTCTTTCAAACACTATTTAAAAAAAAGGTCAATAAATTTAATGACATAGGATTTAGCAAATCTATTTTTCGATTCAACAGAAAAGGAGACCGCAAATATATTAGAACATAAGAAACTCAAATCTAAATAAATGAAGAATCGCTACTGCCAATCAAGGTAGAAACTTCTCCCGCCAGCCTTCTCACTCTATACGTCGATGCAAAGAAAAAAAAGAAAAAAAGCATTGATTATTCATCAAAAATATCTAATTTTGCTGGAAAATAAAAGTAAATAACAAGGGTAGGCTAAAATAGTTACAATACAAAGCCATAAAACTATGAAATTTTATAAAATAGAAACCGGAAATTTAAAACTCGATGGCGGTGCCATGTTCGGAGTAGTTCCCAAACAAATGTGGCAACGAATTTATCCTGCTGACGAAAACAATTTATGCAATTGGGCTATGCGCTGCCTTTTGGTAGTAGATGGAGAACGTAAAATATTGATTGATACTGGAATTGGCAACAAACAAGACGAGAAATTTTTGCGCCATTATCACCTCAACGGTTCCGATACTTTGGAAAAGTCGCTTGCTGCTGTGGGTTTTTCGTTCGATGACATAACCGATGTAGTGCTCACGCATTTGCATTTTGACCATGCCGGCGGTGCTGTATGCAAAACGCCAAGCGGAGAGCTTAAGCCCACTTTCGCCAATGCTACTTACCACGTAAGCCGCGCCCAGTGGCTTTGGGCTACAAACCCCAATCGGCGCGAGAAAGCTTCTTTTTTGGAAGAAAATATTATGCCCTTACTGGAGCACAAAAAATTAAATATTGTTGAATTTCAAACACAAGGCGAATTGTTCCCCAATTTTGAAATTCGTATTTTCAATGGGCATACCGACGGGCAAATGATTCCGATTATAAACAACAACGGCAAAAAAATAGCTTACATGGGCGATTTGCTTCCTTCAGTGGCACATATTCCTATGCCTTACATAATGAGTTACGACACTAAACCTCTTGTTACGCTAGAAGATAAAGACGTTTTTTACAAAGAAGCCATTCAAGACAACATAACGCTTTTCTTTGAACACGACCTATACAACGAATGTTGCAACTTACAGCTTACCGAAAGAGGTGTAAGTGTAAAATCTGTTTTCGCACTACCAAGCAACGATTCGAACGAATAGTACAGTGAAAGTTAATTGATACAGATGACTTTGATGCCACCAGTATCAATTAGTTAAAGGGTTCAAAATCGTTGTATTCAATAAAAAATGGAGTAGAGAATACAAAATAATTTATATCTTTGCGAAAAAATAGAAAATGCAAGAAACAATATCTACTTCAAAATATTTCAATGATAGAATTCATGTTTTTGACATTGATTCAATAAAAGATTTAGCCAATAAAAAGCAATTAATAAATCGTTGGATAACTGCATTCGAATCTGGAAATCTATCCTTTTCAAAAGAAACTCAAATTGATTTGACTTTTTTAAATGATATTTTTGGCGAAGTTTTAGATTATGCTTACGAAATAGATAAAGAAAAAATCAATTTAATCCCCAAATCGTCAATAGATTCAAAAGAACCTGACGCAATACTTGGCTTTTTTACACAACAAGACAGAAAAGATATTCGGGTTGTTGTAGAATTGAAAGATTCAAAAACAGACCTTGATAGGGTGCAAAATAGATTGAAAAAAATCTCACCAGTAACCCAAGCTTATGAGTATGCCCGAAAAGCAGGCGAAACCTGTAAGTGGATTATTGTTTCTAATATTCAAACAATTCGCTTATATAATAAAGAATCTGATAGATATGAAGTATTTAATTTAACCGATTTAAAAGATGATTTTCACCTAAAACGTTTTTTTTTCTTATTACACAAAGATAGATTGTTTTTTCAAACAGGAGAATCTTATGTGGATATTCTTTACCGAGAAAGATTAGAGGAAGAAAAAAAAATTGAAAAAGAATTTTATACAAATTATCATTCGATACGAACAAAATTAGTAGAGCATTTAATCGCTTATAATAAAGAAATAGAACCAACGGTTTTATTAGAAAAAACGCAAAAAATACTAGACCGAATTATTTTCATTTGTTTTTGTGCCGATTTGGATATTATTCCAAAATCGATATTACAAGAAGTTATAAAAACAGCAAATCCTTCGTTCCGGTTTCGCAAAGATTTATTATGGACAACCCTTCAAGAATTATTTTATACTCTGGATTTAGGCAACAACATAATAACTAAACTTAACGGGGGTTTGTTTGAAGAAGATGAGATTTTGAATAATTTAAAAATTACCGACACTATTTTGCTTGAAGTTTTAAAATTATCGGAATATGATTACAGGTCTGATTTGAATGTCAATATTTTAGGACATATTTTTGAACAATCAATTTCAGACTTGGAGAAAATGAAACAAAACCTATTAGGTTTTGGTAATCATGCCGATTTGAGAAGTGAACAAAATGGCAAACGAAAAGCTTTTGGAATATTTTATACACCCGAACATATAACTAAATACATTGTAAAAGAAGCTATTGAAAGTTGGTTGGACGAACAAAAACAAGAACTTGGCGAAAAAGAGTTGCCAATTTTGACGGACAAAGATTATGAATTGATAAAAATAACAAAACAAGGAAAGCTACGAACAAACGAAAAAATTGAAAAAAACAAACAATTCTGGGAGAATTACTTAGACCGTTTGCTTTCAATTAAAATACTTGACCCCGCTTGTGGTAGTGGTGCATTTTTAGTGGAATGTTTAAATTTTTTGATTACAGAATACCGTAATGTTCAAAAAGAATTGCGTTTACTAAGTCCGCCCGTTCCACCTGACGAATACAAATCGAAATTAAAACAAGAATTGACCATAAATTTAAAAGAAACAGAATTTGACATTGAAGAACATATCTTACAACATAATTTGTATGGTGTGGACATTAATTTTGAAAGTGTTGAAATTACTCGATTATCGCTTTGGCTTAAAACAGTGAAGCGCGGTAAGGTATTGACAGATATTGATTTTAATATACAACAAGGAAATTCGTTAATTTCAGATTCAACTATTTTAGGTGATTTAGCATTCGACTGGAATATTCGATTCAAAGATATTTTGAGTTCTGGCGACTTTGATGTAATTGTTGGAAACCCACCATGGGGAGCTGCTCTTAGCACAAAAGAAAAGGAATTTCTTAAAATAACGTATGAAAATATAGATTCTTCTACACCAAATACATTTTCTTATTTTTTAGGTTTGTTTCTCAAATTAGGAAAAAAAATTGGGGTGATAATTCCAGATAGTTTTCTTATTAAGGATTTTGAAAAAACCAGATTACTTTATAAAGATGGCATAAAAAAATTATCGTGGTATCAAAATAGCTCAATGCCCGAAAACGAAAGACCGTTTCCTTTAGTTGACCACGATGTCGTAGCAATTATTTATGATGCCAAAAATTCATTAACCCAGATTGAATATTCATTAAGGGAATATAAAAACGCAAAAATTGTAGAAACAAATTTTATAAGAGAAAAAAATAACATTTGCGATAGCCAATATTTTTCTACTTTCAATTTGTTAATTGACGATATATCAATTAATTTGAAAAATAGATTTAAAAATTATAGCACCGTAGAAACGATAACCCAAATTCATGAAGGAATTCATTCGGGAAATTGTAGGGAATTACTTTTTAAAAACAAAAAAACAAGAGGTGATGAAAAACCTCTTTTTATTGGTGGCAAAAATGGTGATATAATTGAAAATTATTACAGCCAAATGTCGGGCTGGTTTGTTGATTACAGAAAAGAACTAATTGATAAAGACAAAGGTTATTACGCATCGTTAAGAAATTCAACTATCTTTACAAAACCCAAAGTTTATATTACCCGAACAGGCAACCCATTCAAATCATTTATTGATACAGACAATTATGCTTCAAACAATTTTTTTTCATTACAATTGAAAGATTATAAGCTCAATACGTTAGAGAATTTATCATTTTTTGTTTGCTTGTTTAATTCAAAGTTTGCTCAATATTATGTACGTAAAATAATAGCTCCACGCATAGGTAGTTCGTTTGTTGAAACTAAAATTATTCATTTATTAAAGATTCCAATACCAACTAATTTTTGGGAATATACATCAATTTTTAAGAATTATGTAGATAAAATTGTTTCACAAAAAAAGGAATTACAAAAAGAAAAGGATATTTTTTTCAAAACATTACACGAAGATAAACGAATTGAAAAAATCAGTTTGAAAATAGAGAATTTACAGCAAATAAATTACGAAGAATTTAAAACAGAATTAGCAAAGCAAAAAATAAAATTTATATTAGGTGATGAGAATAACCAATGGAGAGAATATTTTAATACGACAAAAGAAAAATTTATAAATCTGCAAAATCAAATAGATAGTACGGATAAAGAAATTAATAGAATGATATACAAATTGTATTTGATTAATGTTGATGAAATACAATTAATTGAAAATCAATAAAGAAAATCAGTACCTCAGTTAATTGATACAGATGACTTTGAAGCCACCTGTATCGATATAAATTACTGAATTACAATTGGGTATTTTTGCGAAAAACCAACATTTCCACTCTCATCAGGCGATTTGACAATTAAGAAATATTTACCCTGAGTCCAAGTTACATTTTTAGCAGGATTGTTGTTGTCTTGCGCTTGACCTACTGTTATTGACGCACTAAAATTGTAGCTTTGCTTTTCATGAACGGCATCGTGTTCGTGCAACATTACTGCCAAACATTCTGTCGGATTAACCTGCTCATTGGTTGTATTTTCGGGCATTATGGCTATAAATAAACCATCTAAATGCTCATTGTCGGCTACGGTTCCACTTATTTCAATCTTTGCACCGTTTGCAAAGACTTTATTTGCGATAGGTGCAGAGACATTGGTAAATATTGGTGCTTCTTTATCAGCCGATTCCATTATTTCAACCGGAATAGCTATCCAACTTTCGTTGCCTGCTGCATCGGTACAATAAATCATAAAATGATAATCACCTTGCGAAATTTTTTTGCCATTAAATTCGCTGGGGATTACAATTTCGTGGTGGTGAATATGTGCATTTTTTTGCCCAGCATCAAAATTCCAGCTTTGCTGAAACGACCAAGCAACACTATCGCTGTTTGTTCCTTTGTGAGTGTGCCCATTGAAGTTGCTATGAATATCAACTTTGTACGATTTGAGTTCGGTATCATCTGTAAAATCAACCTCAAAATGAATCTCTGCTCCAATATACAATGCCTCTTCTTCTTGGGGCGCTGAAATTGTTATCACTGGTTTTTGGGTATCTACTTTGTCTTTTTCGCACGAAGCAACAAAAAAGATACTCGTCATTAGCATTATTGCTACTAAAAATCTTACTTTTTTCATTTTATATTTTCTTTAAAATTTGAACAATATTATTCCATTTATGCAATTAGTATTGCATAGTGCTGTTGTTGTGAGTGCTTCTAAAAAAGAAGTACTGCTTTAGAATACTATTTTCGGGGGAGGTGCTCTTAAAAAATAAAAATGAAAAGATAATTGTTTTATAGGTTCTTCTTTAGCTATTGCAAAATAAGTTTTTTCAACAAATGGTTTTGGTACAACTGGCAAAAAACCGTTAGAACTTACAATGTTAAAGATAAACTCATGGATAGGACAATGTTCGGTTGCAATGTGAAAATGCGTAGTGTCAGAGCAGCTTGCATCGCAATGCGCTATGTGATGATGAACGGTAAGAGCATGATAATTTTGTATTATTTGCGGAACTAAAAATGTGGCAAACAACAAAATGAGCAATGCTATTTTTTTTTTATTCGTCATCAAAATAAAATTTGTTTATAAAGTTCATTTTTCTTATTCGCTCAAAATCCCAAAATTTCCATTTTTAACGATTAAAAAATCTTTGTTAAGAAATTTGGTGGTTTGAATGGTACATGTTAGCACTTTTTTATTTGTCTTTCAATAGTTTTCGCAATTCATTAATTCTTTCATCAGATAATCCTGTGTATTTTTTTATTTTTTCATTCGTTTCTCCTTCTTTTATCATTTCTATTGCAATCTCTTCTTTTCCTTGAATTTTTCCTTTAATTTCTCCTTCAATTCTTGCAGTATTCAATACATCTCTGTCCCTTATAAAATTGATTAAATATTTTTCGTAACGTTTGCGTTCTTCTTCCGACATATTTATTTCGGCAAGTTTTTGTTCGGCTTTGTCAATATTT
>JAIFNL010000122.1 GCA_020047755.1 Bacteroidota bacterium | reverse complement strand
ATGAAAGTTGCCGTAGTTATTCCTTCATACAAAGTCAAAAAGCATATTTTAGCTTTAATTCCCGAAATAGGTTCGGAGATAAGCAAAATTTATGTAGTTGATGATAAATGCCCAGAAAATTCGGGACTTTTTGTGCAAGAAAATTGCCACGACCCACGAGTAGAAGTGCTTTTCAATGAAAAAAATATGGGCGTAGGCGGTGCCGTAAAAACTGGCTACAAAAAAGCGTTGCTCGATGATATTGAGATAATTGTAAAGCTCGATGGCGACGGACAAATGAATCCAAAACTTATTCCGGCACTGATAAAAAAAATAGAACAAGGAAAAGCCGATTATGTGAAAGGAAATCGGTTTTACAATATCGACACGCTCATGGCGATGCCCAAACTCAGACTTTTTGGCAATTCGATGCTGTCTTTTATCAACAAATTTGTGAATGGTTATTGGAACATTATGGATCCAACTAACGGATTTACAGCCATTCACCTATCGGCGTTAAAACAATTGCCGCTCGATAAAATAGAAAACCGCTACTTTTTTGAAAGCGACATGCTTTTTCGATTAGGAGTAGCACGTGCAGTAGTTGCCGATATGTCGATGGACGCAAAATATGCCGATGAAGTAAGCAATTTGAGCATTCGCAAAGTGTTGTTTGAGTTTCCGCCAAAATATTTTGTGCGTTTTTTTAAGCGCATTTTTTATAGTTATTTTTTGCGCGATTTCAATGCGGCAAGTGTGGAGCTCGTTTTGGGCTTCGTGTTCCTAGTTTTCGGATTTTCAGTGGGCAGTTTTTACTGGGCTCAAAGTATAAAAACAGGTATTTCGGCAACTAGCGGAACGGTTATGTTGGCAGCTTTGCCCATTATTTTGGGTATGCAACTCCTACTTTCTGCTTTGAGTTTTGATATGAAAAACTTGCCCAAAGAGCCACTGCAAGACAATTAACTAAAAAACTTTAATTTAAAATGAAATTTTTTTTAAACAAAATAACCTTAGGTATTTTCATATTTATAACAGTCTCTCTTTCTGTTTTAATTGTAACTAATATTATAATAAGACAAAACGCAAACTTTATATTTGACAAAAATGAAAAAAATATTATAATTGGTCACTCAATACCTCAATGCGCATACAATGACTCATTAATAGATAATCTTATAAACATATCAGAATCAGGTGAATCCTATTTTTATACCTATATTAAATTAAATGAAATAATTAATCAAAATAAAAAGATAAGAACAATATTTATAGAGTATACAAACAATAATATTCCCGAAAAAACAAATCATTTAATATGGGATAAATATTATATATCCAAAAGTTACAATTTAAATTATCCATTTATGAAATTCGAAGATAATTTATTAATTGTACAAAAGAGTTGGAAAGATATTATTAGTCTAACAATAAACGCTTTAGGTAGTAATATATTAAGAACTTTAACAAGTGATTATTTCTTTATATCTAAAATAGGTGGTTATTTTTATTTAACAAAAAGCAAAATAGATGTTTTATTAAAAGAAAAGAAACTAAAACCAAAAAAGAACTCTATTAATAAATATGGAATAGAAGACATTTCAGTATATAATTTAAATTATTTGGCAAAATGTATTAATCTTTGTAAAAAAAACAAAATTAAAATTTATTTAATAAGATCGCCATTACATCAAGAAAGTCTAAGTAGATCAAACGAAGAATTATATCAAAAAATTAGAAAAGAAAAATTTAATGATATCGAATTCTTAGATTTTTCAAATGTCCCTTTGAAAAATCATGAATTCGCAGATTTTGAACACCTTAATTATAAAGGTGCAGAGAAATATTCTATTTGGTTTAACGATATTATTGAGTTAGGACTTTTAAATAAAACAAATAAACAAAATTTTATTAATTCAAAAATAGGTCTTTACAAATAAATATGAAATAAAAAACAATTCAACTCTTTATGTTTTAAATTAATTATAAAATTAAATTTATTTGGATTTCCACCCAAATATTTTGTGCGTTTTTTTAAGCGCATTTTTTACAGTTATTTTTTGCGCGATTTCAATGCGGCAAGTGTGGAGCTCGTTTTGGGTTTTGTATTTCTTATTTTTGGATTTTTGATAGGCAGTTTTTACTGGGCTCAAAGTATAAAAACAGGTATTTCAGCAACTAGCGGAACGGTTATGTTGGCAGCTTTGCCCATTATTTTGGGTATGCAACTCCTACTTTCGGCTTTGAGTTTTGATATGAAAAACTTGCCCAAAGAGCCACTGCAAGACAATTAGCAACAAATTGATTCTAAAAAACAGACATGGAAAAACAAAAGAAAACCGCACTTGCATATGCTTTACTTGCCATTTTATCGTGGTCAACTGCCTCAACTGCCTTCAAATTTTCACTTTTCGAGCTTACTTATTACCAAGTTTTGTATGTAAGTTCGTTGGTTGCTACGCTCATGTATTTTGTTTTTTTGTTGGCAGAAGGGAATTTAAAAACAGCTTTTCGTTTTCAGAAAAAAGATTACGGCTTTACTTTTTTATCAGCCTTACTCAATCCAATAGCTTATTATTTGATTTTGCTCAAAGCTTATTCGCTTTTGCCCGCTCAAATAGCACAGCCCATGAATTACACTTGGCCCCTCATTTTGGTGCTAATTTCTGCAATTTTTCTTAAACAAAAATTGCAATTGATAAGTATTATTTCTCTTTTAATCAGCTTTTTTGGAGTTTTAGTAATTTCATTGCAAGGCGATATTTCAAGTATAAACATAAAAGAACCTTTTGGTGTTTTCTTAGCCGCTTTTAGTGCAGTAGTTTGGGCATTTTATTGGATTTTGAATGTGAAAGATACTCGAAATGAATCGACTAAATTATTTCTCGGCTTCTTTGTTGCAAGCATTCTAATGACATTGTACTCTATTTTCTTTGCTCCTCAAATGTTTGAAATGCAAATAAATAGAAGTTTTTATGCTGCCATTTATGTTGGCTTGTTTGAACTAGCGTTTCCTTTTTTATTGTGGATGAAAGCCATGAGAATGGTAAAAGACAATGCTCAAATAAATAATCTGGTCTATTTATCACCTTTTTTGGCATTAATTTTTATCCATTTTGTGCTTGGCGAGCAAATTTATTATACTACGCTGTTAGGTTTATTTTTTATACTTTTGGGTATAGGCTTGAGCCAAAGGAAGAAAAAAGTAGTTAACTAAAAACAACTTGAATTTAACAATAATGGAATCAGAAAGAATTATTTTAGGAATAGACCCAGGAACTTCGGTTTTGGGCTACGGCTTGATTCAAGTTGTAAAAAAAGAGGCAAAACTTATTGCTTTGGGAGTAATTGATTTGTCTAAATTTACCGACCCTTATGTAAAACTCGAAAAAATCTACGACCGATTAACACAACTTATCAACGAGTACAAACCCGACGAAATGGCTTTAGAAGCACCATTTTTTGGCAAAAACGTGCAGTCTATGCTCAAACTTGGGCGTGCGCAAGGCGTAGCAATGGCTACCGGATTGGCACACAAAATTCCTATTATGGAATATTCGCCTCGAAAAATTAAACAGGCAATTACTGGCAATGGAAATGCCTCGAAAGAGCAAGTTGCAGGTTTTTTGCAAAACATATTGAAAATCAAAGATATGCCCGAAATGCTCGATGCTACCGATGGCTTGGCGGCTGCCATGTGTCATTATTATCAAACTGGCGTGGCAAAAGGCGTAAAGCAATACAATAGTTGGAAAGATTTTATAAATAAAAACCCCAAACGCGTTGGTGCATAGATTGATAAAAAGAAAAAGCCGCTTAAAAAAATTCTATTTTTAAGCGGCTTTTTATTCAATACTAATGGCAAAAAAGAAAATCTAACTTTTCTCCAGCTTCATATTCCATCGCTTCTTGGTCGTGTTTGAAAACACGTAGCTTTTTTTGACCAATGAGAGTGGCTGTTTTGTCCGCAATTTTCAACATGCAACCTTCGCGCAAGCCAACCACATAAATACTCTGATTTACAGCGATAAACTCTTCAATTCGCTGTTCACGAGTTTCGCCCGCGTGTCCTTCGGGGTTGGCATCGAGGTAGTGCGGATTTATTTGGAAAGGTATCAATGCCAATGCTTTATAGCTGCTAGGCTCGCAAATTGGCATATCGTTGGTAGTGCGTATAGTAGGGCAAGCCATATTTGAGCCAGCCGACCAACCAATATACGGAATTTCTTTTTCTTTCACTTGGCTATAAATTGCATCGAGTAAGTTCAAATCTTGCAAACTTTTGAGTAGTTGCCACGTATTTCCGCCGCCAATTACAATAGCCTCAGCTTCTTGCACAGCTTTTAGTTTGTCTTCGTGTCGATGGATAGAATTTACTTTTATTTTAAATTCGCCCAGTCGGTCTTGAACTTTTGCGGCATAAGTATCGTAGCTAAAAGTAACTGCCGCATAAGGTATAAAAAGCACATTTCTAATTTCACCCAAAAACTCGTTTATTTCATTTTTGGGATACTCAAGGTAGGCTTCGCCTGCATTGGTTGAGTTGCTTATCAATAATAATTTCATAGTTTTTTATTTTACGAGCCAAAATATCGAATCAAAAATAGCGCAAGCCAGACTCAAATTTCAGTTCAAATTATATGTACGCGTTGGTTTATAAATTGTTTGTTGAATCTTAATTTTCAGGAAAGTTACGATTTTCTTTTCTAAAAAGCAAGTTTATTGTTGTTCATTTTTTTTAGACAGCTAATTTAATATTTTGGGATACGGGTATCTATTTCGATAGCCCATTCATTTATGCCTCCTTTTAAGTTCCAAACATTGTTAAAACCAGCATTTTCTGTCAAAACTTGAGTAATTAAGTAGCTTCTTTCGCCATAATGACAATACAATATCACTGGAATATTGCGTGGTATTTTGTCTAAATTTTCCATTAATTTGCCAAAATTCATCAATTCGCCACCTATGTTGCAAATATCGCGTTCAAACTGCTCGCGAACATCAATTAGATGAAATTTTTCGCCTTTTTTAATTTTTTGATGGAGTTCTTTTACCGTTATATTTTTTACACTTTCAATCATTTTGCTTAAGTTTTATTTTTTGCCCAAATTTATAATTTCTATTTAGATGCTGAAAATTAAATTTGTTAAAAAAGGTAAAAACTTCTTTTTATACAAAAAAAACACCAAAACTCAACGAATCGAAACCCTTTGAATTTTAGTGCTTTTATTATAAAAAACTATTAATAAGCTAATTGTGATGACAAGTATGCCCGTGTTCGTGATGATGCCCATGCTCGTGGTGATGCTCGTGCGTACCGCAACTGCTTCCACTATCCATTATTTTTCCGGCAAGGAAAAGCTCGACTGCCTGCGTTGCATTGCCTTCGCAGCCACGAATGGCTTCGATGTTCGATGCTGCCAATTTGCTGGCTGCCCCTGCTCCCATTCCACCAGCAAGCATTATGGTAACGCCTATTTCGGCAAGCAAATCGCCTAAGTTTGAATGGCAAGCGTGCCCTGTGGCGGTTATGTATAACTCTTTGTCATCTATCTTTTTATCGTCGGTTATGGTATAAATCATATACGATTCGCAATGCCCAAAATGCTGAGCGATTACTTCATTTTCTTCAATAGGAACTGCTATTCTCATGTTGTAATTTTTTTGTTGTTTTTTTAATTATTCAGCTCAAAAAAAAAATATTTTGTGGCTTACGCTATGCGTAAAAACAAGTTTAATTGTTTTTCTTTGATAACTTATAACTGCTGCAAAATTAATCTTTTTTTCCAAATTCTAAGTTTTTCTTTTTCAATATTTGTTGTTTTTGATATTTAATCTATTTTTAGGTGTTATGAATTTCGTAAATTTGTTGGCAAAATCACAAAATTTAATTACTTATTACAAGTATTTGTGAGCCTTGCAAGTAAGTAACTGTATATTTGTGCAATGCAATACTTGCAGGTCCTTTAACAGTAATAGCATCGGCATAAAGTGCGTATTCAGACTGGCAACTATCGCAGGTCAAAACGCCCCATTTTGAGCTATTTTGTACGCGAGCCTCCGAATTGGGGTGATACGTGCAAGCCCTGTCGTAAGCCTCAAATTTATCTATCGAGCTGTGGTAGATTACAATGCCCCTGTGCCCTCCGTTTACAAATACTTTTCCGCCTACTGGAAGCAAATCTTGCATATCGGGCTGATTTATATCTACTTCAAAATAAACATATACGTAAGGAACCACAATGTTTTTGTCGCACGAAATAGGCAAGCTGAGCACAAGTAGAATGCTAAAAAACAGTTTCGTAAATGCAAAAAAGATACGTTTCTTCATGTTTTTATAGTATTTTTTTTGATATGTTTTTTTTGCAAAGATATTGTTTTTTTTTCAAAAAGTACATTTGCTATGGTTTCTATTTGTTTTCACTTCAAAATAAATAAAAAAACAGCTTTTTATAAAAATAAGTTACGGAATAATTTTTTAAAAAAACAAAGCAAAGAAAACAACCACAAAACAAAAACATTTTCCCATTGCTGGAGCGTTGCGCCAAGAACAGCTTATTTATTGCTGTTTGCATAAAAGAGGATTTTTTTAATTATCCAACCATTTTTTAAAATTGCTTACTCGCTCGCGGCTTACAATTCGGGCTTCATCGTCTAAGTGATTGGTTTTGATGATTAAACGACCATTGAAATAGGTGCTTACTTTTTCAATGGATTTTATGTGGATAATAATTTTGCGGTTTATGCGGAAAAAAGAATTGGGTGCTAGCATGGTTTCAAGTTGTTCCAAAGTGTAGTCAATTGCAAAGCGTTTATTTTTTGAAGTAACTAAAAACGATAAACTTTCTTGAGTTTCAAAATGATGAATTTCAGTTGTTTCGATGGTTTCAATGGTTTGTCCGTGTTTTACTAAAAAGCGACTTTTATATTGCTTATTTATTTGTTGATAAGCAGTTGCAATGTTTTCAATAAGATTTTTACTAATCGTTTGCTGCTGTTTATGGTATTTGTCGAGTGCAAATTGCAAATCATTCAGCGAAATGGGTTTCAACAAATAATCGATGCTGTTTTGCTTAAATGCCTGAATAGCATACTTATCGAATGCGGTGGTGAAAATAATAGGAATTTCGATTTTAACTTCATTGAATATTTCAAAACTATTTCCATCGGCTAAATGAATATCCAAAAAAAGCAAATCGGCTTGCGGCTGTGTTTTGAAGGCTTTTACGGTTGCTTTTACGGTATCAAAATAATGCACAACTTCAATGGAATTGTCAATTTTTTGCAGCAACAAAGCCAAATGTTCTGCCGAAAGTTTTTCGTCTTCAACAATGATTACTTTCATTTTTTGTGAATTAAAGGTAAAATAACTTTAAAACTTTTAAAATCATTCAAGATTTGAATTTTTTCGTCGGTAAAAAACGAATAGCGTGATTTTAAGTTTGTTAATCCAATTTTTGTACTTTCGTTAAAATCGCTTCGTGGCTGAATTTTGTTTTCAATAATTAAAGAATTTTCTTTTGTATAAATGGAAACTTTCAATGGGTTTGCCTGCGATGTTTCGTTGTGCTGAATAATGTTTTCAACCAACATTTGCAAAC
>JAIFNL010000004.1 GCA_020047755.1 Bacteroidota bacterium | reverse complement strand
ATTCCACAAAAATCTGGTTTATGCAATGTACAACTGGAACGTTATAAATGCAGATGCTAGCTTTGGAGCTCACAATCCTAGCTATATTCAAGCAGTTTTAACAAACTCTATAGCTGCAGTAAACGCTATTCCTGCAAAATAATTATTTGTCTAAAATAAAACTTCCCGAACGATTCTTTCTTTCGGGAAGTACTTATGAAAGAGCAGCTTTATTGATTAAAACTGTTTCTTTCAATTTTTTTTAGTATTAAATTTTAAGATATTTATTTATGAAAATAGTATATAAAAATTTGATAGTGTGCGCTTTTGCTTTAAGTCTTTTTTTAAGCTCGTGCGAATATACTACTATCGAAGTTGATCCACCGGTATTGCCTCCTGTAGATGAGGAGATAAGTTATGCCGAATATATTGCGCCTATTTTTGCAGCAAAATGCGTAACTTGCCACGTTTCACGTAATCCGGTTCTAACCAGTTCTGCTGCTTACAATAGCCTTATTAACGGAAATTATGTTAATACAGCAACTCCTGCAAGTAGCTCACTTTACGTAAAAGTTTTGGGTGGACATCCGGGCGGTGGACAAGTTACAACTGCTACCGAAAATGCACTTATATTGCGCTGGATACAAGAAGGAGCAAAAAATAATTAAAGTGGTATTTTGTAGCTAAATCAAATACAAATTTAGGCAATTTTTATTTCAAATTTTAATTGCAAAAAGTATAGGTATTAATTTTATAGATAAAAAATATGAATTTTAAAAATTTAGTTTATCAATCAAAATGGGTTCTACTCTCTCTTTTATTTGTGCTTGCCGTAAATATTAGTTTTGCACAGCAAGAAGAGGAGGTTATAGAACTTACAGAAGAAGCATCGCAAGCCTTAGCTGATGACGACGGCAAACTTCCCGTTTCCGAAACTTGGACTACTGGTGTTTTAATCGACAACCAAACTACCGAGGTTCCTTATGCCAAAACTCTCGAATTTATTATAAATCACCGATTTGGCAAAATTAAAAGCATAGACGATTTATTTGGTATTTATGCTCCATCTAACATTAGACTTGGGCTTAACTACGGAATTACAAACAAACTTTCGGTAGGTGTAGGAACTGAAAAAAACAACAAACTTCAAGATTTTGAAGCCAAATACCAAATCATTTCACAAACTCGCGATGGAAAAATTCCGGTTACCGTAACTTACTACGCTAACATGGCTATTGACACACGCGACAAAGAATTTTTTGGCAATAATTATCAATTTACAAACCGTTTGTCGTTTTTCAATCAAATTCTTGTAGCTCGCAAATTTACCGATGCTTTGTCTGTACAAGTTGCTGCAAGCTATTCTCACTTCAATGCTATAACCGATACATACTTAGACCATACCAACCGATATGTAGCAAAATGGAAAAATGATTATATAGGCGTAATGCTTGCAGGACACTATAAATTTACTCCTTCGGCTGCTTTTATTTTCGAATATTGTCAGCCTTTTTCTCTCGATGAGGCTTGGGAAGGTCAAAACGAACCACTTTCAAACTTAGGTTTGGGTATCGAATTTGGAACAGGAACTCACGCTTTCCAAGTATTTGCTGCTCAGTACGATGCTATTGTTCCGCAAATGAACTATGCTCGTAACTTGAATGATATGGGTGATGGTGGCTGGCGTTTAGGATTTAACATCAAAGTACGTTTCTAATACAATAATATCTTCAGGTTATTTGTGTTTATTCAAAAAAAAAATGAATAATTATTCATAAACAACCTGAAACATCTATTAAAAAAAATTGTGTTTGAAAGAAAACCGCAGATTTAAGATATTTGAAATTTTCAAAATAACGAAAAAAGATGCATTTTCATTCAAACACGAAAAAAAAAAAATCATGTCGAAAAAAAATAGTAAGAGTAAATTTCATATTGTATTTTACGCTATCGTAATTACATTGGTTTTGCTTATACCTTTTTCCATGTCGCATTCTACCGAATCTTCCGAAAACAAAAAAAAGAAAGAAGAAAAAGAAGAAGTAGTGCACCACGGAGAAAATTCAAATTGTTTTAAATGCCACGGTAAGCATAAATATACCATGCTTAGTAGCGATTCTTCGCAATCAATTACGCGTTTAATGCCTTCGGAGTATTTTATTGATACTGTTGCTTATTACAAAGGCACACACAAAAGCTTTAAATGCTCAGATTGCCATTCAGAAGAGTATGCAACCACTCCCCACAACGGCGATTTGCGTTTTGAACCCATTCCCAGTTGTATCGATTGCCACGGTGGCGACCCCGAGTATGAAAAATACCGATTTGAACAAATTGAAGAACAAGTACAAAAAAGTGTACACATCAAAGGCTGTTCCGACCAGTTTTCGTGCTGGAGATGCCATGATGCACATAGTTATAAATCGACTGCGCGTGAAAATCTTAATATAAAAGAGCTAATAGCTTACGACAATGGTATGTGCCTCAAATGCCATGCTAGTTCGGTAGATTATATGTTGTTTTCCGAAAATGAAACTCCAAACCTTATTAAAAAACACGATTGGTTGCCAAATCAAGCCAATCACTTCAAAAATGTAAGATGCATCGAATGCCATACGCCCATTGTGGATAGTATGTTGGTAGGACACAACATTATGCCAAAAGAAAAAGCCGTAAAAGGCTGCGTAGAATGCCATTCGAGCGATTCGCGTTTGATGCACACGCTGTACAAATTTCAGGCAAAAGAACGCCGCAACGAGCAAGGTTTTTTCAACGGAGCTATACTTTCGGGCGATTCGTATGTAATTGGTGCAAACAGAAACTATTTCCTCAACGTTGCAAGTATTGCCATTTTTGCTCTTGTGGTAATTGGTATTTTAATACATGGAATCTTACGTATCATTTTAAAGAAGAAAAATAATGTCAACTAAACTATATTTATACCCGGGTTGGTTACGCATTTGGCACTTTATTAATGCAATTTTGTGCCTTGCGCTTATTATAACTGGACTCAATATGCAATATTCAGACCCCAATACCGCTTTTATTTCTTTTGCCACAGCAGTAAAAGTGCACAATATTTCTGGAACAATCTTTGTTTTTAATTATGTATTGTTTTTTATTGGAAATATTGTAACCGTTAACGGAAAATTTTACTGGAGAGAATGGAAAGGTTTTTTTCAACAAATGATGGCTCAAGCAAAATACTATTTGTTTGGCACTTTCAAAGGCGAGCATACTCCTTTTCCTGTAAACGAAAATAGAAAATTTAATCCATTACAAAAAATTGCTTACGTAGCAATTATGTATTTTTTTCTACCATTGGTATTGCTTTCTGGGGTTGCAATGATGTATCCCGAAATTATTATTCCCGAATTAAGTGGAATGAGTGGTATGTGGCTAACCAATCTTGCCCACATTATTTCAGGATTTATTATTTCTATTTTCTTGTTGGTTCATTTGTATTTTTGCACTTTTGGAACAACAGCTACTAGTAATTTTAAAAGCATGGTAACTGGTTATCACGAATAAAAAAACAATAAATAACACATTTATTAATTAAATTTAAAAGTAATATGAAAACAGTAAATTTTAAAGTACTTCTACTAATAGGAGTTTTTGCCTTTGGACTTACAGGTTTTGGTCTTTTGAGCGATTGGCCTGTTCCGGCTGAATATAAAACCAAAAAAAATGCGTTTGCCGGTAAAGATGATGGTACAGGCAAAAAACTTTACACATTGCATTGCAAATCGTGCCACGGAGCCAAAGGTTTGAACGACGGACCTAAAGCAACAAAATATAAAGATAAAATGCGTGCTTTGAATTCAGCAGAAGTTAAAAAACAAACTGATGGCGAATTGTATTTCAAATCAATCATTGGCGATAAAACAAGAAATATGCCCAACTACGAGAGCAAAATTGCTGCCGAAAAAGACCGTTGGATGTTGATTAATTATATCAAAACAATGGAATAATCATTAAGATTTATTTTATATCGAAGAAGGGTGAAATTATCGCCCTTCTTTTTTATTTTAGCTAGTTCTAATGAGTATTTAAACTATTTTTTTAATTTTGTGCATTCAATTTATTCAACTTACAATCTGGATAAAATAGATAAAAATCAAGTAGAAAACACACAAATTTCAAGATGAAAAAATTTATAAAGTTCTTTATATCAATGCCCTTCATGGGAATTTTACTATTGGCTTATGCTGCTTCTATGGCAGTAGCTACTTTTATCGAAAACGATTACGGCGCACCCGTTGCCCGATTTATGGTTTACAATGCGTGGTGGTTCGAGTTATTGCAATTTCTATTGGTTATCAATATGATAGGTAACGTTTTTACCTACAAACTGTATGAAAAAGCAAAATTCAGTATTTTACTTTTTCACTTAGCATTTATTATTATTTTGGTTGGAGCAGGCATTACTCGCTACTTTAGCTACGAAGGAACGATGCACATTCGCGAAAACGAAACGCAAAATAAATTTACTTCCGAAAAAAATTACCTTCAGGTTTGGAAAGTTGCCAAAACCGAAGAACTAATATACGAAAAACCGCTTTTTGTATCTCCTTATCTTAAAAATCAATTTCAACAATCCTTTGATTTTGAAGGCAAAAATATCAAACTAGAGCTTAAAAAATTAGTTCTTAATCCTAGCACATCGCTCAAAGTTACGCCAACCGGCTCGCCCATGGTAGAACTCTTGTTTGCTACAAGCCAAGGAATTGACAATTTCTTTTTGAGAGAAGGCGAAGTTTTTGCTATGAATAGTGCACATTTTACGCTTAATACAAATTCGCCCAAAAATATTCAGCTATTCCTAAAAAACAGCAAATTATTTATCCAATCTCCTTCCGAATTAAAACTTTTCGACGAAAAAGGAGAAATTGATACCATCTTTCCTGCCAATACACGACAAGAAATAAATACAAAAAGCATTTTAGAAACAAATAAAACTAAATTTGGAATCAAAGCTTTTGCTTCAAAAGCAAAAATACGATTCAAAAAAGGAAGCTTGACAGAAGGATTAACTTCTTTAGCCTTAGTATTTAACCTTTCGGAAGGTGAAAATACCGACGAAGCCGGAATGTTGGAAGTAGCCGGAACTAGCCAATTTGAATACGTTAAATTGGGCGACCAAAAATTTAAAATAGCTTACGGACCCAAAGAAATAGAATTGCCTTTTGAGTTGAAATTGAGAGATTTCCAACTCGATCGCTACCCTGGTTCGCACAGCCCATCATCGTATGCAAGCGAGGTTACATTGATTGACAAAGAAGAAAATATTGAAAAAGAATACCGCATTTTTATGAACAACATATTATCGCACAGAGGATTCCGTTTCTATCAATCATCGTATGATACCGACGAAAAAGGAACAATACTTTCGGTTAATCGCGATGGACTTGGGACATTTGTAACTTACCTTGGCTATTTTTTACTCTTTTTAGGAATGGTTTGGTCGCTTATTAACAAAAATAGCTATTTAGCCGAGCTTTCGCGCCGCACGTCGGGCATTAGAGAAAAACGCAGCAAAGTAGCCGTACTTCTTTTACTTTTATTAGGTTTGAATGCTCAAAATCTCTTTGCGCAAGAACCTAAAAAAATGGAATACAGTCAAGAGCATGCCAAGCTTTTTGGCAAATTGCTAGTTCAAGACCCCAACGGACGCATAAAACCTATGCAAACCATGAGCAACGAGGTGCTTAGAAAAGTATCGCGTGCCGAAGAATGGGACGGTTTCAATTCCAATCAAGTATTTTTGGGCTTGCTTTTCAATTCAAATTACTGGAAAACAGTAAATATGATTAAAGTTGCAAACCCCGATTTGATGAAAAAATTGGGCAAAGAAGGTGATTATGTGTGCTACAACGATTTAATTAACGAAGCCGAAGGCACTTACATTTTGGGTCAAGAAAGCGAAATGGCTTTTGCAAAACCCGAATCGGAACAAAACAAATACGAAAAAGAACTAATTGCCTTAGATGAGCGTGTAAATATTATGTATCAGATAGTTACATGGCAATATTTGCGTGTTTTTCCAAACCCAGAGCAAGTAGATAAAAGCTGGCTCACGCCTTTTGATGCCGGAAAAATTCAAGACAACAAAACGCACGAATTTGCAAAAACAGCCTTTTCTCGCTACTATACCGAAATAACAAAAGCTTGGACTGACGGCAATTGGAAAGATGCCGATGAAGTGTTGAAATCAATTCAAGACTATCAGAAAAAATATGCTGCCGACATTATCCCCGACGAATCGAAATTGGAGTTGGAAATTCATTACTTAAAACTGAATATTTTCAAGCGTTTGTTTCGTTATTACGGCATGATTGGTTTTATTTTCCTAATCATTTTGTTTGTTGGTATTTTCAAACCGGCTATGAAATTGAAAAAAACAACGCTTGTTTTTTCAGTTATTTTGGCTATTTTATTCTTTTTCCATACTTACGGATTAGGTTTGCGTTGGTACATTTCGGGGCACGCGCCTTTTAGCGATGGCTACGAATCTATGATTTACATTGCTTGGGCTATTATGTTGGCGGGCTTTGTGTTTATGAAAAAATCGTCAATCACCTTATCAGCAACCGCTATTTTGGCTTCAATTACGCTTATGGTTGCCAATTTGAGCTGGATGAACCCCGAAATTACGCCACTTGTTCCGGTACTTAAATCGTATTGGCTAACCATTCACGTTTCCATTATCACTGCAAGTTATGGATTTTTGGCTCTCGGTGCAATAATGGGCTTTTTGAGCTTAATTTTGATTATTTTTGCCAACGCAAAACACAAAGAGCAGTTCAATTTGACTATTACCGAACTTACAAACGTAAACCACATGACCCTTATTATTGGCGTTTACATGCTCACTATCGGCACATTTTTGGGTGGTATTTGGGCAAACGAATCGTGGGGACGCTACTGGGGCTGGGATCCAAAAGAAACTTGGGCTTTGATTTCGGTTATTATCTATACATTTGTGTTGCACACAAGGTTTATTCCTTTCCTCAACAACAAATATTTTTTCAACCTACTTTCATTGTTGAGCTTTGCAAGTATTTTGATGACCTATTTTGGAGTAAATTTCTACTTGTCGGGTTTACATTCTTACGCACAAGGCGACCCAATTCCAGTGCCCGAGTGGGTTTATTACTCAGTAGCTTCGGTCTTTGTTATTGCCATAATAGCTTACATCAGAAGCCGAAAGTTACTCATAACAGAAGAAGTTAAAAGCTAAAAAATAAAAGATAATAGCTAAAAGTAAAAAGATAAAAATGGATAGTCGATTGATAAAATTGACTATTGATTTTTATCTTTTTTCTTGTTATATAATTGAAATTAAGATATTTATGCTGTGGTTGTCAATTATCAATTATTTTCGATTCTATGTATGTTTGAATTTCTTCTTCCGAAGGTAAATTTAGCCGATATTCACTTACAAAGAGCTGTTCGTTGGCGGCTGTGGCATATTTTACCATAAGCGGTTTGCTTTTGGTGCAAAGCAAAATACCCACTGGCGGATTGTCTGTTTTTTGCATGATTTGCTCTTTGTAATATTGCAGATATACATTGAGTTGCCCAATATTTTCGTGCGTAAATTTTTCGGTTTTTATTTCTATTAGTACATGGCATTTCA
>JAIFNL010000128.1 GCA_020047755.1 Bacteroidota bacterium | reverse complement strand
AATTACTTAAAAAAAGTAAGGGACGTAGAATAAAAATGAATTTAACCATGAAAAAATAAATTTGTTTTGCTACCTCCCTTCAAAATATAAGCTTTTGATTGTTATTGCAGGCTGTTAAGTTTTTCCGAATACCGAAAAACTTAACAGCTTTTTTGTTTTTGGTGGGTGTTTCAATTCCAAAATGGTTCGATTAAAATCCATACATTTTCGCACAAAAGGAAATAGTTTTTATACCATTTTCCAAGCTTTTAGTTCTTTTTTTGCAGTCAAAAAATGTCGATGCTCAATCCTATAAAAACATCTTACATTCATACTTTTCAACTACCTCATTTTCATTTGTCAAAGAAAATTACAAAAAAAACTGCGTTTCGATTCACTTCTTTTTAATATGTATTACGCACTTTGTTTAATTTATTTATTATCAATAATTTGCGTCTTTTGTTTTACAATACAATTCGCCAAAAATTCGTCAATTCGTGGTTTTTATTCTTCATTCAACTACCACTTTAATTTTCCAAATTCTTCTTTCATTGCTTTTCTGTTTTTATATACTTCGAGCAATTCCAAACGAATGCGCTTGGCTTCCGCTTCTCCATTTTTTAAAGTAGCCATATTTTTCAAATAGCCAACTATATTTGAATAAATATCTCTTCCTGCATTTTCCGCATATTTCAATATCCCTTTTTTATAAAGAACAATCAAATCGTCTGAAAAATTTCCCGCCAAATGTTTCTTGTAAGAATCGATAACTAGCAACGAGTTGCTCAATTTTACGTTTTCGAAAAGTTTATCAAACATTTTTTCTTCAATATAAACAGAAGCCAAATTATGATTAAAGACAGAATCAAAAAGTCTTGAAGGATTTTTCTTCGACAAATTAGCAATTATCTTCAAACACTCATCTTGCCATTCATCGGGTAAACAATTTTTTTTGTAATTTCGATAATTTTCTATCGAAAAATGATCATCTAACAACTGTTTCGACACCAATTTTACATTTTTCAAGTCCTTTGTTTTGGTATAAATATGCAAAAGTAATTCTCTATACCTTGTTTCAACACCCGACAAACGCTCCTTTTGCGATAAAATGATACCCTCATTCAAAAGTAGTATAGCTTTCGGATAATCTTCATTTTCAATAGCTTCGTCTATTTTTAGTTGTCTAAAATCGAAAAGATTCATGTTTTGATTAATAATCTCTTCCGCCTCATCATTTTTGCCTTCCCATTTGAGCAAATCAATTTTAAATTTAAGATATTTCGTCGAATGATACATTTTAGAAAAGCTGTCCTTTTTATTTAATGCTTTAAGTTGCTCATCTATAAATTGATAAGCATATTTTACGTTGCTCGGCTTTTGCGCTCTACCAAAGAAAATAGGCTCTAATTCATCGGCACAACCAAAATCGTCGTAATCCTTATTTTTCACTTGCTCGAGAAACCAATTGAAAATTATAGTATTAAGCTCATTTTCGGCATTGGATTCCATCATCTTATCTATCATCGAAAACGCCTCGTTAATAATATCGCCAAAATCGCCATCGGAATCATCTATATAGTGCATCATATCAATAGATTCCATTGCCACAGCCGAAAAAATACTAAAAGCCTCGTACTGTTTTTGGTTTTTTATATGAGTTTCGGCTTGTGAAATCAATTTTTGAATCATTTCGATAGCAGCTTCTTGGCTCGAATAATCTACAAAATCAGAATTTCGGGAGGCAGAATTGAAACTTTGCTTTATAATTTTTCGGTATTTTTGGGTACTAATTTCGTTTTTTACTTCGCCCAAACTGATAATTAGTTCATTTCTAAATACCTCATCATTTTGTGCGTATTTCAACAAAAAAGCGCGTATTTGCTGTTCAGGAGCATTTTGTATAATCGCTTCCCATTCTTTTTTTTTGCCATCTTTTTTGTTGTTTTTTTTCAAATTCTTATTTTCTACCTCTTTTTTGATACTAAGTAACACAGCCACAACATGTTTGCAAACATCGCCATCGTAAGGACAGGTGCATGAATAATCCGTAATTTCCAATTTTTTGTTTAGATTAACTTCCACCTCATAGTTCTCAGTAGTTCCTTCTACTTCTGCAATCCATTCATTATCATCTATTTTATCTATTTCAAGAATAGCCCCATTTTTAAAATAGATACTTCCTCTTTCAAGAATAACACCCGAAATTTGCTTTTCAAAATTATTAATATTCATCTTTTTTAAATTTTAAAGATTTTAAAAAATACGCATTGTTGCACTCGTATTATTTCAATTATGTTTTTTTCCAATACAATTCGCCAAAAATTCGTCAATTCGTGGTTTTTCATTCTTAATTCATTTACCACTTTAATTTTCCAAATTCTTCTTTCATTGCTTTTCTGTTTTCCTAAATTTCAAGTAATTGCATTTGAATTTTAAATACCATCAAACCCTGGTCTTACAAATTGCCAAGCCGTTGGAAACTGAATTTCTAAACCCTTTTTCATTTTGGTCAAGTCCGACAGAAAATTTAAAATATCCGTTTCTTCTTCTGGTAAATTGTTGTATAACAATGCAAAAGCATCAATCGACCGTTGAATGGCAATCAAAGCTATTTTGGCAGAGCCTAAATTATCGTAATTTTCGTCATCTGCCTCATTATCAGATTCAAATGAAAGCAACGCTCGATGAATTTTAGCACCAATAAAATGCCCATACCATTGAATCGCTTCTATTGCATTTGCAAAATTGTTCAGTTTCTCCTCTTCAATAAGTACAAGTGCTTTTGCTTGCTCTTGCAACAAAATGTTTTTCGTATTCAGCCATTTTGAAATCGAAATTCCATATTCTTTTGCTAGTTTTTCGAGCGCAACATTCATCGAAACAGCCTTTTGCAATGGCTTGTCTGCCGACAAATCAATTCCAAGTTCTTGAGCCTTAGCTTGTAGCGTTTCCATAGCCGATTGAAGCGTTTGTGATAAATAATTCCAAAAAGCTTGGTTGGTAACATCAAAACTATCGGCATTAACTTCTTTTTGTTTCTCCTCAATATCAAAAACTTTGCAAAAACGCGTATGCGTGCAACGCTCGCACCAGCGGTCGCAATAATTGTGAATAAAAGGAATATGAGCGTTTTTCATATTTTTATAACTATTTTGAATTTTCATTTAAAACTTTGGTTTTTTCAGAATAATTCATTTTTTAATTTTAATTTTTTTTTTAAAAGAACAATAAAGTATTCAGGTGTATTTAATAAAAAAAACTTGTTGAAAATTAATTTTCAACAAGTCTATTCATTCTTCATTTTCCATTCTTCATTAAATATAGTCTTTTCTAATGAATAATCCTTTTTGTTCCATTTCGGCATTGATGCGCTTGATAAGTTTTACTTTTTCTTTTAGCGGCAAAAATGCAGACTTGAAGCCATTAAGAATCAGATATTTAATTTCATCGGCAGTGAAACCCAATTTTTCGATGGCAAGCATGTACTCATCAGTTAGGTTCACTTTGGAAATCAGTCGGTTGTCGGTGTTTAGCGTAACACGCAAGCCCAAATCGAAATAGAACTTAATTGGGTGGTCTTCAACATGTTTAGCTGCTTTTGTTTGAATATTTGAGGTAATGCACATTTCTAGCGGAATGCGGTGGTCGTTCACATAATTGAGCAAATCGCCGTCTTCGCGCAAGCGCGTGCCGTGCCCTATGCGGTTGGCACTGATAAAGTGAATGGCTTGCTCTATCGACTCCGGACCGTAAGCTTCGCCGGCGTGCGCAGTTGTGTTGATGTTGTTGTTGATTATCAAGTAAAAAGCCTCTTTGTGGTCTTTTGCCGGAAAATCGCGTTCGGCACCTGCAAGGTCAAATCCCACAACGCCTTTGTTTTTGTAAGCCACTGCCAATTCGGCTACTTTCATGGTGTCTTCGGGCGAAGTGTGGCGTATTCCGCAAATGATAATTCCTATTTTGATGTCGAAATCGCGTTCGGCTTCGTGTGCGCCTTTTAGTACGGCATCTATTATTTCGGTCATTTTCAAGCCTTTGCGTATGTGCCAAAGAGGAGCAAAACGAATTTCGATGTATCTAACATTCTCTTCAGCAGCATCTTCGGCAAGCTCGTAAGTAGCTCTTCTGAGCGATTCTTCACTTTGCAACACGGCGGCTGTGATGTCGAAAGGGCGCAAATATTCTTCTAAACTTTTGCATTCCATTCCTACTTCCAAAATTTTGCGCAGCTCGTCAATGTCGTCTGTTGGAAGTTTCACATTTTCCTTTTTTGCAATGTCCACAATGGTTTCCACGCGCATTGAGCCGTCTAAATGGCAATGCAATTCTGCTTTGGGAAGGCTTTTTACAAATTCTCGGGTTAGTTCTATCATGTTTTTAGTTTTATGTTGGTTTATTAAATTGCTAAATAGTTAAATTTTCATTTTGCCGAATTACTATTGTTATAAATTACCTAATTACTTTACAAAAAATTAAATAAAGTCAATTCTAATAATCGAAACATCATCGGCATTGGAAAGTGCGTACTTGTTTTTTAGAATATTGATTTTTCGGCTCAGCATGGACTTGTTGCCCAGCAAAAAATCATCGCTCGTTAAATACGAAATTGGCTCAATAATAAAATTTTCATCTGAATTTAATTCGCTCTTGAAGGTAAGAATACCATCGGTAGAAATTGTAAGTTTTTCTGTTTCAGCGAGTTGGAAATACTGAGTTTCTGTATTGTACCAACTATCAAACGAATTGTTTTTTTCTATATTTTCGAGATGATATGCCAAATAATTTGGCGTATTGTTTTGGTTTATGATTTCATTTTGTCCGTTCAAACAAACAAAACCATCGCCAATTGTCAGTATTTTTGCTTCCTTTGTTTGGGTATTTAAAACACAAATTATGCAAGTAGCAAGCAGCTCATCGATTGGCAATTGAAGCTGTTTCTTTATTTCAATTATTTGATTTATAAATGATTGTGTTAATTTTTTTAATAAATCATCTAACTCTAAATTGAGGTTTAAGTCTGTCGAAAAAAAAACGTTGCGCAAAATTTTTCCGAAAAGAGCAGAGGCAAAATGCGAATCTTTTCCGGTGCTGCAACCATCGAAAACCGCACACAAAAGCAAATTTTGATGCCGAACTGAAAGCAAAAAATCTTCATTGGTATCTTTGTGCAAACTGCCTTTGCGAGAAATTGTATTTACAATAAAATTGCTTGGGTTTTCCATTTTTTTCGTTTTTTCTTTTGCAAAACTACTCTTTTTTTTAGTCTTTGAAAAAAAAAAGATACTTTTCTTTGAGTAAAAAGTACGTTTTTTTGTAAATAAATAGCGAACCAAAATGAATTAGATAGTTTGTTTTGCCAAGTATTTGATTGTGTAACTTGATAGTAACCAAAATTCTAAGAAAAGTAAAATTACGCAATTTCCCTTAAATTCTAATAACAAATTGTTGCATTGTCAAATTGTTCAATTGTTATTTTATCACGAAAAATTGGAAAATTTACAATTTTAGCTAACTTTTTCAAAAAGTCACCATTTTTTTACACTACCAAATTATTGTTAATAAAAGTTTTGAAAAACAAAAAAAATACTAATTTTGCATATCGAATGGAATTAAAAAAAATGGAATTATTTTACCCAAATTCTCAATTATTTTCAAAAAAATAATAGATTTGAAAATTATTACAACACTTTATTAAAATTACTTTTGCGTATAGTTTAAATGGGTTTGACAAATATACTCTAATTAAATATAACGATTAAACTTATTGTAAATTAAAATTTATATTTTTTTGATTGAATAATAAGGTAAAATAATGTGTGCTTTTTAGAAAATTATCAATTAAAAACACTCGTTTCCATTTTTATTTTTTTTAAAGAAAAGAAGGATAAACCATTGAAAATCAAATTTAAAAATGTATTTCTAACTATTTATTACTATGAAAGGTGTTATTTTAGATTGCTTAAAAAATATGGTAACCGAAAAATTTGGAGCTGACAAATGGCAAACCATCGCAACAAAATCAGGAGCTAAGCAAGCGGACAGAATTTTGGCAAGTGTAGATTTTGATGATAAATTGGCGGTGAGCTTAATTGATTCGACCTGCCAGACGTTGAATTTGACTTTTGAGCAAGTTGCTTATCTGTTTGGCGAACAATGGATGAATTTTTATGTATCCAAAATTTATGCGGGCTATGTTTCCAATGTCAAATCGTCGAAGGAATTGTTTTTGAAGCTGGACAGCATTCATTCGATGGTAACCAAAAATATGGAAAACTCGCGTCCTCCAAAATTTACGTATGAGTGGATAAATGAAAAAACCTTGGTGATGAATTATATTTCAAAGCGAAATTTAATTGACCTTTTTGTGGGCTTAGCCAAAAGCGTAGGAAAATATTACAAAGAAACTATTTTGGTAAAAAAACTATCGAGTACAAAAGTTCAAATCAATTTTTATTAGTTTTTTGTAATCAGCGTAAATATGCCACGAATTTTGAGCAAATTTCAAAAATCTATTTGATATAAGTTCGCAAATTCGTGGTAATTATCAAATCAATAGGAATGACAAAAAAGAAAAATACCAGACATTCTCGAATTATCATTGAATTAGGTTATTTTAAAACCAGAATATACCGAAATAATTAATTCAACCTATTTAGGCTGTTAGCCGAAAATCTCATTATTCACTGCTTATTCAAACATCTTGGCAAGACTTTTCATGTTTTCCTTTTCGTCGAATATTGCATCGAAGGGAATGTTAAAACCCTCTATTTCAAAGCTTCGTATGTTGCCTGAAGTGTGTTTTTGAAAAAATTCAAATTTTTGTTGGTGCAAAATATACTGTTCTACAAATTTATTTTCGGCATCTATTATCCAATATTCTTTTACTCCGTGCAAAGCATAGTCGATAAATTTAATTCCTCTGTCTCTATTTTCGGTGCTTTCGGAAAGTATTTCTACAATAAAATCGGGAGCGGGAAAAAACATTTGTTTTTCAGTAAATTTTTGAGCTTTTTCATTGCCAAAGAAACAAATATCGGGTTCGTAATCGTTGCGAGTGAGTTTAATTAGAATCTTTTCGTAACCTACAAAGCCAAGTTCTTTTATTGTTACATGAGTATCTATTAATTTCAATAATAGTTTTCCTGCAACATTATGTTGCAATTTTACAGGCGAATGGCAAATAATTTCACCTTCAATAAATTCAGCTTTTTCTTGTTCGGTTATTTGATTGTAAAAACGAAGACGTTTTTGTTCTTCATTTTCTACTTTCTGACGAATAATTTTGGAATATTCGTTCAAAAGTGGCGATTTTAATATTTGTTCTAATATAGTTTCCATGCACGTATTGTATGTTTTGTTTTTATAAGTATTTAGAAATGAGCAAATAATAAAAATTTAAGCTTAAAAATAAAATAATGCTCATGCTTATTTTTTTCTGCAAAGGTACAATTTTTTTACACAAAAGTCAATTTTTTGATAGTGAAACTTGAAGGGAAAACGAGTGTCTTGTTAATTTTTAAATGATGGTTAAATCTGCCGTTAGCTGTGTAGTATGAAAGTGAATATTAAGTAAGAAGCCAATTTAATGCTTCATTTTTTTTCTCGAAATATTTTGTTGTTAAATTGATTACCGAATCTTCGATAAACAATTCGAGCGTAAGTTGCGACAAAAAGGAGTTTTTTAAAACCACAGCCATTTTTTT
>JAIFNL010000243.1 GCA_020047755.1 Bacteroidota bacterium | reverse complement strand
GAATATTTAAAACTGGGCTCTACATTCATATATACTTTGTGCCCAAATTTATAGGCAAAACCTAATCCTAAGTTGCTGTTGTAGATGAATTTATTAATATTATTGGTTTTACCTATTTCATATTTTTGTGTTTCGGATTGCAAAAAAACTCTGTTTTTCAAAAGTACATTGGTACTAATTCCGGCAACAAAACTTACCGAAACTCTGGAAATATTATTTACAAAATTGTATTTCAAATTAAGAGGAACTTCAACATATTCAAAGTTTTGCAAAAGTTCTACTGTTTGTGGTTTATTTTCGAGCAATTGACTTTCGGGTTGTTTCCATGCCGAAAAATTATGGCTATCATTTACGGAAATACTTCCAGCAGAAGTTGTAATAATATAGGTTTGCTGCTGAATGTCGGTAATCAAGTCTTGCGAAATATTTCCGTTAGCTTGCCCCAAAGTAGTTATGTAAATGCCTGAAAGTAAAGCCCAACGGCTCTTTGTTTTATACTCGACACTTATTCCGCTAGCAAAGGAATAAGTTCCTTGCTCTTTTTCGTCATAAAAATCTTTGTCCTGAATTTCTTTGGTAATTCCATCGGCACTGGCTCTTCGTGGTTCTGCGTAATCTGCATTTGTTTGAGCGAAACGGTACGAAAAAACAGGCGAAAAATAACCTCCAACAAACCAAGCTGATTTGTTTTTAGACTTGGAAAGTTCTATGTTTGAGCTAGTTGGTACTAATTTATAGTTGTTCGGATTGTAAGTAGCCGTTGTGGTATATGTTTTTCGCTCCATTACATTGCTAGTTAACTGCAAACCAAATGTATCGCGACTTTGGGCTATTATGCTAGCTTTTGAAAATTTAGATTTATTTATTGCTTCTAAATCTACTTGCACGTCTTGGGCTAAAACTAATGTTACATCTGGTTTTTTACACGAGACATAAGCAAGATTATCAATATCTTGGCTCAACTGTGAATTATCAAAAGTTGCCTGAGCCAATTTTTTTGTAGTTTCTATTTTTTTTACATTATGAATTAACTCCTTGATTGAATGACGAATATCTGTTGTAGGAATTTCTACCAAATCAATATCATTTTCTGGTTCGTTCAAGGCTGTAAAATTGTCTTTTTCGTAATTTGTAAAAAGCAAACCTGCTGTAAATGAGAGCAATATAGCAATAGAAGCAGCCAATGTTCTAATGTAAAACAATCGCCGCTTTGTTTTGTATGCGTCAATATTTTGGGCTACATTTTGCCAAACAAATGGCGGAATCGCTTCTTCGTGCTGTGCGAGTCCATTTTTGAATAGCAAGTCGATAGGAGTTTGAGAAGCGTTTTGAGCTGTATTTTGGTTTGAAAAAGCAGCATTTTCGTCTAATTTTTGGGAAATATTCTCCCAAACAGAAGCTGAAAATTCTTCTCCGTGGTTAGCAAGTCCTTGTTTGAATAATTGGTCTATTGAAGTTTGAGCTGTATTTTGATTTGAAAAAGCAGCATTTTCGTCTAATTTTTGGGAAATATTCTCCCAAACAGAAGCAGAAAATTCTTCTTCGTGGTTGGCAAGTCCTAAATTAAATAGTTGGTCGATAGAATTTTGAGCTGTGTTTTGACTTGAAAAAGTAGCATTTTCGGCTAATTTTTGGGAAATATTCTCCCAAACAGAAGCAGAAAATTCTTCTTCGTGATTTTTCAAACCATTTTTGAACAAAGAATCAATATTTTTTTGTTCGTTTAACATGCTCCTAATTTATCTTTCTTTGAGTAATATAATTCATTTACTTTGTCTTGCAGCACTTTACGTGCTCTGGCAAGGTTGGATTTTGAAGTTCCCTCGGAAATGGCTAACTGCTCGGCAATTTCCTTATGTGAGTAGCCTTCAATGGCATACAAGCTAAAAACGACTTTGTATTGCGGGCTAATGGAATTAATGACTTGCATTAATTCACCGGCAGAAATGTTACTAATCAAATCGTCGTAGCTAAGTTCCTGTTCGTAAGGCTTATAATCGTCGATTGAGTAAAGTCGGTTTTCTTTGCGATAGCGTTCGAGTGCCGTATTCACTACTATTCGGCGTATCCAACCTTCAAAAGAACCTTCGTTGTTAAACTGGCTTATTTTTTCAAAAATCTTGATAAAAGCATCTTGAATAATGTCTTCGGCAGCAGTTCTGTCTTTTGCATAGACCAAAGCTACTGCGAACATTTTTTTCGCAAACAGTTGAAAAAGCTTGGCTTGCGCCTCACGTTTTCCATTTTTACAGTTTTTTATTATGGTTTGTAGTTCGTCCAAAATTTGTTTTATTTATTGTTACATTTGAAAAAAAATTCAATCAATTTTCCAACAAATATAGTCATTCTTCGATTTTTATGCAACTAAAATATTAAAAAATAACCTGCCGATTTTTTATTCTACATTAAAAAAATAGTAGTCTTTTCAAAAAAAAATGAACAAAATATCGAGACAGGTTATAAAAATAAAAAATAATAATGTTGTATAAAAAAAATTCAAAACCCTTTTAAGCTTTTACTATATCAATGTAGATGCAAAAGAGAATAAAATAGTTGCTTCGATAAATAAAAAAAATTTACTTTTTCTTTTTTTATTATATTTGCAAAATGAAATAAACAAGTTTTCAAAAATCAAAACTCTACTATTCAACAACATAAGTAGTGAATTGTGAATTGTGAACAGTGAATAATATTTTTAATTAGTTGATTTATAGTTTTGTTGTAACTATAAAATATCGCTTATTCATGTTCCATTATTTTAAAAATATTTAGCTAACAAAAAAAATAAAAAAAAATGAGTATTTTATTAGACCCAAATGCATGGATTGCTTTACTAACGCTTACTTTTTTGGAAATAGTACTTGGCGTGGACAATATTATTTTCATTTCGATAGTTTCAAACAAATTGCCGGCTGGCGAACAGGAAAAAGCTAGAAAAATAGGGCTTTTCCTAGCTCTTTTCTTACGAATTGGCATGTTAATTGGCGTTGTTTGGGTTATTCAACACTTAACTACTCCTTTGTTTACAATCATGGGTAAAGGTTTTAGTATCAGAGAGATAATTTTATTTTCGGGTGGCTTGTTTCTGCTTGCAAAAAGTGTTTCGGAAATTGGACACAAAATGGAAAACATTCAGCACGAAATAAATAATACAAAAACTACGAGCGTGGCAAGTGTTATTTTTCAAATAGCGATGCTCGACATCGTTTTTTCGTTCGATTCTATCCTAACAGCGGTTGGGCTTTCGGACGAAGTAGTGATTATGATTGTAGCTGTGGTGATTGCACTTGCAGTAATGATGGTGTATGCCGGAAAAATAAGCCGATTTATTTCTCAAAACCCAACGCTCGAAATTTTGGCTCTTTCGTTCCTGATTTTAATTGGCTTTATGCTGGTTTTGGAGGGTTTCCATATCGAAATTCCGAAAGGTTACATTTATTTTGCGGTTTTCTTCTCGCTTGTGGTGGAAGTGGTAAATATGAATATTCGCAAAAAACGAGTAAAAGCAGTGAAAAGCGAAGAGTAAAGAGTGAGGAATGAAAAAATATTGGCAAAAAAATGGAGTATTTTACTCCATTTTTTTGCTTTTTTTTGATATAAAGGTTTATGGTATTTTTTTTAGTTAATGGCTTTTTACCTGAAAATTTATTTTTATAAATTTTCAGATGGCTATTTTAGAAAGTCGAATAAAGTAGGTATAAGAGTCGAATAAAGGTCGAATAACACTCGAATAGCGGATAATGAGAGCGTGCGAAAGTAATGTAACTATTTGTTAATAAGTTTGTTGAAGTTGCATTTTTTCATTAATATTTGTATAAAACAGCTAAAAAAGGCTACATTTTCTTGTTTTTTGACAATAAATAAACCGGTATTTTGAGTAATGTAGTAAACTGTTTTTAGATTTAAAGTAAATCATAAGCACAATACGAATGGCAAAAAAAGAAAAATACCACAAATTCACGAATTACGAACTAAATTTTAAAAAGCGCAAAGTGTAAATTATTGATAACAAAATAATTACTAACAAAAAATTGTTTATTTATTATTTTATCATGTGAAAATGAATTTTTTATGATTTTAGCTAACTTTTTGAAAAAGTCTAGGCTTATATTACTAATAAATACAATAAAAAGTCTAAATATTTTAAAATAAAGGACTTAGGTTTACACGACATAGAGGTTTAAGTTGTTAAAAAATCAATCAATTACAATTTTACAAATAAAAATTGTCGTACAGATTATACTACACTATCATTTTTTTTACAAAAACAAGAATAGTCCTATTTCTGTTGAGTTTGTTAGCTAAAATGCCTGATAAATTTTGTTGCTAGCAGAATAAAATGGGTATGAAGTGCTTCACAGGAAAGGTATCGTTTTATTTTTTTGAATAGCTAAAAATAGATTAATTCTTGATAAAAAATATTTTTATGAATAAATATTTTTTTCATAACTTTTTTTATATATTTGTAACCTAATAAAAATTGCAAAAATTAAATTATAAAAAAGATATAGAAAAAAAAAGAACTAAAATAAAATAACATTTTGCGTTTTAAAATCGCATTTCTCTTCTTGTAAAACGACCAATTTTAGCAGTGATGAGAGAAATAGCTGAGGAGAATGCACCCTTACTGGGTGTGCTCCTTTGCTTATTTCAATTCATCACAGGTGCTTGGTCGTACCTTCAAGAAGTTGAAATTTAGCAGAGGGCACACCCTTTTTTTGTTGATAAAACTAATAAATACAAAAAATTATATATGGAAAAGAAATCAAAGAGTTCATATTTATTCATTAATTTGGTATTTTTTATAACACTTTTTTCAGGGTGTGCTTATATATTTGGAGATACTGAAATCATAGACAAAAATGATATAAAAAAATTTCATAAAGATTCTTATCATAAAAATGAGACAATCGAAGAAGCAAATCAAAATATCTATATTGATTTTTCGACAAGTATGCTTGGTGTATTGAAAAATAAGGATAATGAAGCTATTTTTCAATCTTTTCTGAATGTTATTGATTATAAAAAAGCAACTTTTCATAGATTAGGTGGAGATAGTATTTCATTGTTGAAAACAAGTTCGGAAGTAGCAACCTATGATATGGTGAGCGAACCACGTAATTTTAAAGATGTTTATGCTCCGTTAGAAGAAGCCTATAATAGAATGAGTAATTTTCATGGAATATCTGTTTTAATTACCGATGGTGAATTTTATAGAAAAAAAGATGGTGAAACGAATTATCCGTATGCACGTGAGGCTATAAGAAATTGGCTTATGCTAGGAAATAGGATTGATATTTTTGTTACTAAGCAGCCATTAAAGAAGAAGGTAAATAAGTTATTCATTGTTTTTTTTATACCACAATCGCAAAAAGCCAATAAATTGTCTGACCTTTTTTATGATAGGATTCAAAAAAATGATAGTTTATATGATAGAGTAACATTATTCTCCGATTTTTACACTATAACTCAAAAATACAGTTCAGATGCTTATGGAGCAAACCCCAATATGGGACTTGCAAAAACTATGTCTCTAAATGAGGGGGCTTCTGAAAAATTTGAATTTTATGATTTTCAAAACGAATGGAGTGACTTATTGGAATGGGTCAAAAATGGAAAAGATTCATTAGGAAAACCTTTGCCCGATGGAGATTATGTGATAAGAGGACTTTTTATAAATGACGAAAATTCTGTTTTATATAAAATAAAAGAATTGGAATTAAATTGTTATGATGTAAAAAATCAATTTAACTCGTATTTAACAAAAAATAAAAAATATAAAGACGTAGAAATTAAAATGCTCCCCAATATTTTGAGCATGGATTTAAGTACTTATGCAAGAAAAATAAAAGAAGGAAAGGAAATATTAATAAAATTTAGCCACGAATTCGATGGCAGTCAGTTACGAAACGCGGAAGATAATTTATTGAAATTGGACTTGGTGCTAAAAAAAGTAGAAATTAATAATAGTACTTTAGAATGTCTTAAATGGTCAGATTCAAAGGGAAAAGAAAATGTATCGGTTTACAATAGTGTTTTAAATGCTTTAGAAGATGCAACACCCAATGGCAAAACAATTTATACATACTATTTACATACATATAAATACAAACCTTAATTTTAAAAAACTATGTGGGATAATATTAACGATATTACAAATCTCAGTGGACAAATAACAAATACTTATTTGCTTGCAATTTTCGTGGCTGCTATTTCAGTCGGTTTATGTTTTTTGATAGCTAATTTAATAAAATTTGAAGGAGGACTAAGCCCTAAAGATAGGACAAAACGTCAAGTTTGGTTTTATATTATTGGGGTAGTTGGAAGTTTAAGTTTTTTTATTTTTCATCTATTTGTTGTGGCAAAACAAATAACCTTGCCTGTAATTAAGTCTAAATTAATGCTTCATTATGGTATTTCTACTATAATCTTGTTTGTTGTTTATTTTTTAATTATTTTTTTGTTGGCAAAAATTTTCAAAAAATCAAAAATCGGAGGTATATTTCCAAGTAAATAATTAATTAAACCTATAAAAAATGAAACCAATTTATATAATAGGAATAGGCGGAACAGGAATGCGATGTTTAGAATCATTTATCCACATGTGTGCTATGGGAATGTGTGATGATACCAAAATACACATCTTAGCTCTTGACACAGATAAAGATAATGGAAATTTTAGACGTTTACGAGAACTTGTAGAAGCTTACGATAAAGTAAAAGGTGTAGGAAAAAAGCATCATTCAGTGAAAGATACTTTTTTTTCGGCTGAAATTAAATATTACCAGTATAGTCCTGATTATTCAAAGGATAATACATTTGAGCGAATATTTAATTTTCCTGATTTAGAGCAACATTTTTCGGAAAAAACGGATTTAGCAAAACTTTTAATCACAAAGAATGCACGAGTATTTGATTTAAAACATGGTTATAGAGCTCAAACACATTTAGGGTCTTTGCTAATGTATCATGCCTTTATAGAAGATGCAAAAAAGAAAAATACCAAATTAAATGAGTTTATTGAAATTTTGGCAAATGAATCAACATCAGAGCCTAAAATTTTTATATTTGGCTCCGTTTTCGGTGGAACAGGTGCATCGGCTATTCCAATAATTCCAAAGGCTTTAGATGCAGCAGTTTTGAATGCCAATACTTCGGGAACCGATTTGCTTTCTCGTGCTTATTTCGGTGCTGATTTAATAACTGCTTATTTTAATTTCACTCTGCCCAGCTCTGATTTTAAATTAAAACAAAAAATTGTTGCCACATCAGATAAATTTGCATTAAATTCACAAGCAGCCTTAATGTTTTATGAAGCAGATGAAACAGTACGTAAAACATTTCAAAAGTTTTATTTAATGGGTACGGAAGAAGTTAAATGGAATGTTTCAAAGTCTTCAACCGAAACCATAACAGGAGGAGCAAATCAACAAAATGATTCTCATTATATCGAATTACTTGCAGCAATTTCGGCATTAGATTTTTTCAGAATGGAAGACGCTAAATTAAAAACGCTCAAGTTAGAATCTTCCGAAAAAATAAAATCCCTTGTTTTCAGGACAATTAAAGACGATGATAGATTAAGTTTTCGAGATTTTTCAACCCAAGAAACTGAGCTTGAATTTGGAAAAAAAATAGGAATGTTTACAGTGATGTCAATATTGGTAAATCATAAATCGTTTGATTTCTTTGAGGCAGCACAAAGAGGAT
>JAIFNL010000003.1 GCA_020047755.1 Bacteroidota bacterium | reverse complement strand
TTACCAGTCTTTAAATCAAGCAAATAAACTCTTCCATCTTTAGAAGCGAGTACTACTTTATTTCCGGCAATAATAGGCGAAGCATCAATTTTTTTTAAGCTTGGAAATTTCCAATTCAATTTACCTGTTTTTTTATCAAAACAATACAAATTTTTATCCTGCGAACCTATGACAATTTCATTATCACCAATAGCCGGTGAGCCAATAAAACCGCCAGCTCCTTCGTACTTCCATAGCGTTTTTTTAGAGCCCAAGTCTAAGCAATAAAAACCACCATCGTAATTTCCAAAATAGGCTTTTCCCAATTCATAGGCAGGTGAAGAAGCAATGTAAGTTCCAATTTCTATTTTATTTTGTTTTTTCCCATTTTCTAAATTAACCAAATGCAAAAAACCGTCGCAACCACCAAAAATTGCAGCAGTTTCGCTAGTAGCAGGTGCTCCATTTATAAAATTATCAGTTTCATATTTCCAAACGACTTTACCCGTTTCTGAATCAACAGCATGAAGATAAAAATCATAACTTCCTACCAAAATGAGTTTTTTCTTCAAGTCTTTGGTAAAAGTCCAACTTGCTGAACCTAAAATTTGTCCCTCGGTTTCATATTTCCATTTCAAGCTGCCTGTTTTTGCATCTAAAGCATAAAGCATTCCACTGTTTGAGCTAATATACACAATATCATGCAAATACAAAGGTGGCGCTTCCACTGAACTCGCTGCTTTAAATTTCCAATTCAATTTACCTTTTGCAGAAATAGAAAAAACAAAACCATTGTTGGAGCCTACAAAAATACTTTTTCCGCAAAAAATAGGCGAAGATTTAATAATATCTCCTGTTTTATACGTCCATAATAATTTTAAGTTTTCAGGTAAATTAACTCTCGTTTTTCCAGTCAATGCTACATTCCCTCGAAACGAGGGCCAACAAGTATTACTTTGTGCAAAAAGAGGCACAGAAAAGAGATAAAATAATATAAAAGCAACTATAGTTTTCATTATAAAATTAAATTTTAAAGTATAAAATGTAGTAAAAAAAACAAAGAAATGGCAAAGAGTTTTAAAAAACAAAAGTATCTTTTTTTTCTAAAAAAACATCTCCAAATTTTAAAATACTAAAGACCTTCTTAAATATAGCAAAAATAACAACAAACAAATTTCTCTTCAAAAAAAAAATAGGTAAAAGTACCTAAATTAAAGGAAAAAGATTCTTTAAGTAAATTACCAGATGTATATTGTAAAAAAAGAGGGTAATTTTGCTACAAATAAAGGAATAAAACTTAGTACTAACAATTAAAACCTAAAAGTCATGGAAGCCTCAATAAAACTAAAAAAAGTTGAAAAAGAAAATTTGTACCACATAATGCGTACAAGTAAAAATATCGAAACTCGTAAAAAAGCTCACATTATTCTCCTCATATCTAGCGAATTAAACCTCGACAGGCTAACTTCGGTTTTTGAAATTGGAAAAAATGAAGTAAAACAAATCATTGACGATTGGAAAAAAAGAAAATTCAATGGTTTATTCTAGTATTTTCTTTAAGAATTAAAAATAAGTATCTGAAATATAGAAATATAAACTATTTTACAGACAAAGCTCCTGTCGGACAAGCGTTGGCGCATTTTATTGCAACTATTTGTAATGCTTGTGTCATATTTTTATCAAAAGGAACGCTTATTTCGACTCTAAAACCACGTTTCACTGAGCTTAAGCCTATTTTTTCGCCATCTTTTTGAGCAATATCAACACACAAATTGCAACGAATGCATTTCTCTGGTTCGTAAATAATCAGTTCATGCTCAAAGTATTTTTTCAGCGATTTGCGCTCGATAAAAGCAAATTTTGCTTGGCTTGCATTGTATTGGTCTGAAAAAATGCGCAATTTGCAATCGTCAGCTTTCCTACAATCACAATGGAGGCAACGCTTTGCTTCAATAACAGCCTGCTCAAAAGTTAAATTTCCAAGTTTTCCATTTTCTGTTTTTTGGCGTGCGTCAGTTATCGCTTCTTTCTGATATTGAACAATTTCAGCTTCTCTCAATTTCCCAAACTTAGAATTAAACATTCGCTCTGGCTGAGTAAAATCTTCTGAATTTACAAATTTACTTGCCGAAAATGCGGCAATCCTGCCTTGTGCAACAGCATTAACAGACATTCGGCGCGAGCGAACTATGTTACCACAAGCAAAAACGCCTTTTTTTTGAGTTGCATAATTGTTTTTATTAACTAAAATTCCATTTTTGCTCTCTTCTAACCCAAAATTTTCAATTTTAGAGCCAAAATAATCGCCTGTTGCTAAAATTATTGCATCATAGTTCGGTATTAATTCCTTTTCAAACCGATTTTTATCAATTTCAGTATTCAAAATAAACTTAGCACCGTATTTTTTAATTAACTCCACTTCTTGTAATAATACATCGGCAGGTAATTGGTTTTCAAGAACTTCATAAGCTAGCGCTCCACCTATTTTTTCGTTTTTATCATAAACATCGCATTCATGCCCTTCTGCCAAAATATAAAAAGCAGATGCTAATCCTGCCGGTCCCGAACCAATAACAGCAATTTTTTTACCTGATTTCTTTTTCTTTTCTGGCAAAAAAGAATGATTATTTTGAAAATCATCAATAGCTACCGTCTTTTTCAATTGGCAAATAGAAACAGCATCGTCGATTTGCGTTCGTCGGCAAGCTTTTTCGCAAGGAGCAGGGCAAATATAGCCCAATACAAGGGGCAAAGCAATATGTTCTTTCACCGTTTTGTGTGCTAAAGCAAAATTTCCCGATGCAATCAAACGGTTCATTTTAGGAATATTCATAAAAGCAGGACATGAAGGTCTGCAAGGTGCCTCGCAATCGCCAACATGGTCGCTTAAAAGTAGTTCCAAAGCTTCACGACGTGCAATTTCAATTTCTTCATCAAATGTAATAATATCCATATTCTCTTGCGCAGGCATAGCACAAGAAGGAAAAAGTTTTCCGGTTTTTACATCTTTCACAACACAAAGCATACACGAAGGGTGATTTGAATACCCTTCTAAAAAACACATAGTTGGAATTTTAATTCCTAATTGTTGCGCAGCTTTTAAAACAGTTTTCCCTTTTTCAACCTCTATATTCTGCTTATCAATTCTTAATTTTATCATTTTCTACGTTTGAAAAATCGAACCATTTGAAACTATAAAAAATACCTTAAAATTTTTATTTTAATCAATAAAATATTTCAAAATATTAAAAAATTAATAACTTTCTTTTAAAATTCAAATTTAATGACAATTTATTTATTAACCAATACTTCAAATTTATTTTTAGACCAAAACTTCATCAATTCATAAAAAAAAAGAAACGCATCATCGCAAAAGAGATAAAATATTCTTAAAAAAAACTGGTAAACAATGCTTTATATATTAATGCATAAAAAAATAGAACGAATAAAACAGAATTTCAAAATTATTTTTAAGAATAAATTTAATAAATACGAACAAGAAATGAATTATTCGCAAAAAAATATTAAATATTCATTATCAGGTATTTAAACTATAAAATATAAGTTTAAAACACAAAACTTATTCCATAAACATAATTTAGAATCAATCTATTTTAGCAAAATAGCATTGAAAAAGATTTTTTTACTATTTTTGAGCAGTTTCTAGTGTATCTGTATTCAATTTAATGATATAATTTTATATGAAAAATATTATTTCTATACTCATGTTATTTGTGTTCATCACAAATTGCAATTCTCAATCAAGTGGTAATCTGACCGAAATGGAAGCATCTAATGCTTCTTTAGCTAATTTTGATGCTACGCAAACTTCTCAATGGCGAGGGGTTAATCGCGATGGCAAGTATAAAGATTCAGGGCTGTTAAAAAAATGGAATGACGCAGGTCCCGAACTGGCATGGAAATACCTTGGGCTTGGTGATGGTCATGCAGCAGTTGCTGTAACAAACAATTTCGTTTATGCTGCCGGAACAGATGCACAAACTCAAGATGGCTTTATCATTGCATTTGACCATTCTGGAAATATAATCTGGAAAAAAATATACGCCAAAGAATGGCTCGATAGCTACGAAGGCGTTCGCTCAGCACCACTAATAGATGGCGATAAGTTATTCATTTTGAGTGCAAAAGGCATTTTAGTTGCCATGGATTCAAAAACAGGCAACAAACTTTGGAGCGTAGATTTAATTCAAGATTTTGGTGCCAGAAATACAAAATGGGGAATGACAGAAAACCTTGTTGCTGATGGAAATAAATTATTTTGTACGGTAGGAGGCGAAGATGCAAATATCGTTGCTTTTGATAAAAATACCGGAAAAGTTATTTGGAAAAGTACGGGGAAAGGCGAAATTAGCGCCTATAATTCGCCCTTAATAATAGAATATGGCGGTCAAAAAGTATTAATAACTATGACTCAAACGTTTATAATAGGTCTTGACGTAGAAAGTGGTAAAATATTATGGGATTTTTCTCACCCCAATAAATATTCCGTTCATGCAAATACTCCTCTATTTAAAGATGGAATGCTCTATTGTGTAAGTGGTTACGGAAAAGGTGGAGTAATGCTAAAACTTGCGACCGACGCAAAATCAGTTACCGAAGTTTGGCGAAATGACTCACTGGACAATAAAATGGGAGGAGTTGTATTACACAATGGAATTATCTATGGCTCAGGCGATTTCAATAAAAAATGGTATGCCTTGGATTGGAATACAGGAAAGCAACTCTTCGCATCGAAAATGCTAAAAATTGGAAATATCATTTTTGCAGACGGAATGCTTTATTGCTACGACGAAGCTGGCGTGGTAGCTTTAGTTGAACCTTTAGCCGATAAATATAATTTAATTAGCTCATTTAAAGTTCCTTATGGCGAAAAGCAGCACTGGGCACATAGTGTTATTCACAATAAACGTTTGTACATCAGACATGGAACTGCACTTATGGTTTATGATATTGCAAAAAAATAATTTTTTTTGTATTTTAAACTCTCAAATTAATATTCAAATCTGCCTTCAGTTTCGCATTTCTAGTTCTTTTTTCTACTGTTTCTGCCCAGGTAATAAGCGAATGGCGTGGAATTGACAGAACAGGCGTATATACACGCGAAACAAATTTATTAAAAGTTTGGCCAGAAAATGGACCTAACTTAATTTGGTCAATTGACTCGTTACCAACAGGTTATTCCTCTGTTGCCGTTGCAAATGGAAAAGCCTATGTAACAGGACTTAAAGATACGATGGACGTTTTGGTGGCTTTAGACGAGAATGGTAAAATTCGCTGGCAAACTACCTTTGGGCGTGGCTGGACTGACTCATTTTCAGATAGTAGAGCAACCCCCACTATCGAAGGAAATCGTATTTACGTTTCAAGTGGCAAAGGCGATTTGGCTTGCATTAATTCCGATAATGGAAAAATAATCTGGGAAAAAAAAGCAAGTGAAGAGTTTGGAGGAACTTTTGGCGAATGGGGCATTTCCGAATCACTTTTAATAGATGAAGATAAAGTTTTCTTTTTGCCGGGTGGCGAACAAACAACAATGATTGCTTTGAATAAATTAACCGGTAATTTAATTTGGAAATCGGAAAGTTTAAAAGACAAACCTTCTTATATTTCGCCCAAGTTAGTTATTCACAACAATATAAAGCAAATTGTTTCAGCTACCGAGGATTACATTTTTGGAATTCAACCTTCCGACGGTAAAATTTTATGGACTTTCAATTTTAGCAAATATGTTGCATATTTGGGCGATTGGAAGGCTGCTGTTCAAGCAAATACGCCTATTTATTACAAAGGCGAGCTTTTTATCACTAGCGGATACAACCACAAAAGCGTGAAACTAAAATTAAGCGAAAAGGCTGATAATGTATCACTTATGTGGGTAGATTCCACTCTCGATGTGCATCATGGAGGCGTTGTTCGCATCGGTGAATATATTTATGGAGCTAATTGGTTAAACAATGGAATGGGAAATTGGACTTGCTTGGAGTGGGACAGCGGAAAAGTAATGTACGAAGAAAAATGGGAAAATAAAGGTTCTATAATTTCTGCCGAAGGAATGCTCTATTGTCTTGACGAAAAGCGAGGAAACATTGGGCTTATAGAAGCAAAACCCGAAGAATTTAAAGTAGTAAGTTCGTTTAAAGTTCCTTTAGGCAAAGGTCCTTTTTGGGCTCATTTAGTGATAGATAACGGAAAACTTTATGTTCGGCATGCAACCGCAGTAATGGTTTATGATATTCAAAAGAAATAATTTCTTTAGTTTAGAATAATTACCTGATTTTTTTAATATTATATTTTAAAATCAGAAGATTATTTTTTGTAGTAAAAAAATAGAATATGACTTTTTTTTCACATAAAAATATACTATTTATTCTCATTTTACTTGCATTTAGTACTACTCTTTTTTGGTGGTTTTACAATCCGGTAAGCGATTTTCAGAAAAGTTTACCAGGAATGGATAACAGACCAGATAGTTCATCATTAACAAAAGAAGTAGTTAAAATAGGCGAAAAATTTGAGAAGTATGAAGAGTTTTCGTCAAATTTAACAGGAAAATGGACACGTTTTAGAGGGGCAGATTTCGATAATCAAAACAAAGAAACAGTCAAATTAATTGATAAATTTCCAGAAAATGGAGCAAAAATACTTTGGAAACACAAATTAGGCGAAGGTCATTCGGCTCCTGTCATTTACAATGGGAAAGTATATATTCTTGATTATGAAGAAACTAAAAAATCTGATGCGCTGCGATGCTTTTCATTAATCGACGGCAAAGAAATTTGGAAGCGTTCGTACAAAAATCACGTGAAACGAAATCATGGAATGTCGCGTACAACGCCAGCAATTACTGATAGTTTCATAGTTACGCTAGGACCAAAAGGGCACGCAATGTGCTCAAATCCACACAATGGTGATTTGCTTTGGGGTATTGATTTAGTAAAAGAATTTAAAAGCGAAATTCCATTTTGGTACACAGGTCAATGCCCTATTATTGAGAACAATATAGCCATTTTTGCACCTTCAGGAACTTCTCTTTTAATAGGAGTAGATTGCAAAACAGGAAACGTAATTTGGAAAACGCCGAACCCTGATAATTTCAAAATGTCACATTCGTCTATTATGCCAATGTTTTTGGGTGGACGAAAAATGTATGTGTACGCTGCAGTAGGCGGAATTATTGGAGTTGCAGCCGACGGGGACAATGTAGGCGAAATTCTTTGGAGTTTAAAAGATTTTGCGCCCTCAGTGGTCGCTCCTTCGCCATTAGTGCTAGAAAACGGAAAAATTTTTATGACAGCAGGTTATGGAGCTGGTTCTATTTTGTTTAAATTGAAAGCAAATGGCAATAAATTCACTGTCAGTATATTACAAGATTTCAAACCTAAAGATGGTTTGGCATCAGAGCAACAAACACCAATATTTTATAAAGGCTTCATTTTCGGTATTTTACCCAAAGATGCAGGTGCTTTGCGCAACCAATTTGTTTGTTGCAAACAATCAGATGTCGAAAATTTGCTCTGGACAAGTGGCAAAGAATATCGCTTTGGCTTAGGACCTTACATTATTGCCGACGATAAATTCTTCATACTCAACGATGATGGCATGTTGACTATTGCAAAACTATCAACATCGAGTTTTCAAGTATTAGACCAAGCGCAAGTGCTTGAAGGACACGATGCTTGGGCTCCTTTGGCTATTGCCAACGGAAAAATGGTTTTGCGCGATTCCAAAACTATGATTTGCATTGATATAGAAAAAAAATAATTTAATAGTGTAAAATTTTATCATTGAAAATATTATTTATGAAAAAAACTATTTTTTTATATTTTATTTTAATTTTTTCTACCGCAAATTTTTTTGCGCAAGAATATGATACCTTACACATAAATTATTCCAATTCAGGCTACGAAACAATTGATACAATTCTCTATCAATCAAACAATTTTAACATGTCCGTTTTAGCCGGAACAACTGTTTTACAAACACGCAGTACAATAAAAGCTGCCTTTGAAGGGCTATTTTTGCAAAAAGTTCAATTAACAAAATGCAAAGAATCTGGTGATTACGAGAAACTTACAAAAACAGGAGTTTCTGATATTAGTTTTTACAAACAAGACAGCTTATTTTTTGTAGAATTGCAAATTGTAGAAAACTGTTGTTTCGACTTTTTATGCGAGCTAGAATTAATAGGCGAACTCATTGATTTAAAATACATTCCTTATGGCAGTTATTGCGATTGTAATTGCTGTGTCGGACTTACTTATCAAATCTGGAATGCTGAAAATGTGAATTTCGATAAAATACGAATCAATGGCGACAATAAAACAATTAGAAAAATAAAATAATTAATTATCAATTTTGAATTATAAAATAATGAAACAAAATAAAATTATAGTCTCTTTTGCAACAATTTTATTGCTTCTTGTTTTAGTTTTTATGCTATTTGATTTGTTTTTCTCAGAAAAAGAAAAAATAAATAGCTATAAATTTAATATTGATAAATATAAACAGATTGATACAACAAAATTATGCTTCTCACAAAACTCTGAAATTCAATTAAATTACGATAGTGCTTTCACAATTTGCATTTCACCCAAAGACGAACTTTATGTAGGCGGAAATAAATTTTTAGCTATTTTTGAAACAACAGGTAAAAAAAAATATGAAATTAAAGTTTCAAGTAATATAAGTTCAATAGCAGTTAATCAAGAAGATAGCATTTTTATTGCTTACAAAAATAGGATTGAAATTTTTACAAAAAAAGGAAAATTGCTAAAAACTTTTTCTAACTTTCCGAAAAAAACACATTTTACCAGTATTCTTTTGGAACAAGAAACTATTTTAGTTGCCGATGCGGGAAATAAATTGATTTATAAACTTGACTTTAATGGCAATATGTTACAAGAAATTGGAAAGAAAACAGAAAAGTTTCACGGTTTTATTATTCCAAGCCCATACTTTGATATTTGCAAAGGTCGTGAAGGACAGCTTTGGGCAGTAAACACTGGAAGGCACGAATTTACTGCCTTTGATGAGCATGGCGAGGTTTTTTCTACATGGAAAAAAACATCAATGGGCTTAGATGGTTTTAGCGGTTGCTGCAATCCATCGCACATTGCAATGCTTTCAAACGGCGATTTTGTTACTAGCGAAAAAGGGCTGGAAAGAATAAAAATTCATTCGCCAAATGGTGATTTTAAATGCCTTGTAGCAGGAAGTAATTTTTTTGAAAAAGGAACAAAAGGTATAGATTTAGCGATTGATTCAAAAGATAGAATCTTTGCACTTGACACGAAAAAAAGGAAAATTTTAATCTTTGAATAATAATAATAATTGCATTGAAGTTATTTTAAAAAAGTTACAACTAATTGATTTATAATTTTTTTAAGCATGAATAGACGAGAGTTTTTTGAAAAAATAATGCGTTACAGCTTATTTTCTGTTTTGGCAGCACTTGCTGGATTTTTGATTTTAAAAGATGAAAACAATGAAGCTTGCGACTTAGATTTTGTTTGTAAAAATTGCAAAATAAATAAATCATGCAATTTAGAACAAGCAAATTCTTTTAGAAAAAACAATATAAAATTATAATTTTTTTATACTTATAATTTACTAATATAAATTTATGGCAAATGATAAAATAGATAGACGAGAATTTATTAACAAAGGTGTCCGTTTTTCTTTAGCCTTGAGCTTAGTAGGTTTAGGTGGTGCTTTGTTAAAAAATGTGCTTTCCGATGATTTGGTATGGCAGCTCGATCCTGCAAAATGCACACAATGCGGAAGATGTGTAACTTCTTGTGTTTTAACACCTTCTGCTGTAAAAGTTGTACACGTACACGACATGTGCGGCTATTGCGATTTGTGCGGCGGCTATTTTAAGCCCGAAACAAAAAATCTTACCACAGCTGCTGAAAATCAGCTTTGTCCGACCAATGCAATTAAACGAACTTATGTAGAAGACCCATTTTTTGAATATAACATTGACGAAGAATTGTGCATTGGCTGCGGAAAATGCGTAGCTGGTTGCGATGCTTTTGGCAATGGCTCGTTGCAGTTGCAAGTGCGACATGATATTTGTGTGAATTGCAATCAATGTGCCATTGCAATTGACTGTCCAGCAGATGCTTACTCAAGAGTTCCTGCAAGCAAGCCCAATATTTTCAAAGGTTTTAGCGGAGAAGGAGCTGACTTTAGTTAAAAAAATAGATTATATATAAATAAATGAAAAAACTTATTTTAATTATATTTTTAGCAATAAATTTGCTACAAACAACAATCGCTTTTGCGCAGCGTTTTCCTAAGCCGGAATTTGAAAGTGGGCATACACAACCTCCTTTGCATCAATCACCTACACGTATTTTAGCATTAGAATACCTCGATGTTTTTGTTCTTTTAGCAGCTCTTTCTTTAGCATCATATCTGGTTGTGAAAAAACGCTCTAGGCGTGGAATATTTTGGTTATCAATATTTTCACTTTTATATTTTGGCTTTTATCGCGAAGGTTGCGTTTGTTCTATTGGAGCAATTCAAAATATCACATTAGCCCTTTTCAATCCCAATTATTCTATTCCTTTAACAGCCGTTTTGTTTTTTATTTTGCCTTTAATTTATACGCTTTTTTACGGAAGAACTTTTTGTGCTGGCGTTTGTCCTTTGGGAGCAATTCAAGATTTAGTAATTTTTAAGCCCATTGAGTTAAAAAAATGGACACAAGCTCTTTTGCGTGTAATTCCTTATATTTACTTGGCTTTAGCTGTACTTTACGCGGCTACGGAAAGTGAAGGCTCGATGCAAAATTTTATATGTTTATAATTGGTGCTATTTTTCTTGTTGCCGGTATGTTTATTGCTCGCCCTTATTGCCGTTTTTTCTGCCCTTACGGCGTGATATTGAACTGGTTTAGCCGCTTTTCAAAATATCACATGCAAATAACGCCTACTACTTGCATACAATGTCGCTTGTGCGAAAATTCATGTCCGTTTGGAGCAATTGACAAGCCAGAAAAGCTTAATATTAAGGAAGATAAAACAGTGCTTGCACGTAAATTTTTAATTTTAGCATTAATTATTCCGGCATTAATTTTTGTAGGTGGATATGTAGGAAGGCAAATGAATGAAACTTTAGCAAAAGTAAACCCAAAAGTACAATTAGCTCAAGAAGTTTTCAGGTATAATAAAATAGCAAAAGAAAATCCCGAAAATTTACCCGAAAACGTAGATGTAGAAGGTTTTAAAGCTTCGGGCAAAACAGAAAAAGAGCTTTTCAAAGAAGCTGCTGATAAAATTGAAGAGTTTAAAATGGGCGGAATGCTTGTAGGCGGTTTTATGGGTTTAGTTTTTGGACTAATGCTTGCAGGCTTGTCCATTTATCGTTATCGAACAGATTATACACCCAATAAGGGCGAGTGTTTTAGCTGTGGAAGGTGCATGGATTTTTGCCCAATAACAATAAAAAATGAAAAAGAATAGCAGTAAAATAAAATACAAAATATTTTTAAAATGAATTCAAAAAACAACGAACTTTGGAAAAAAATAGCTTATGGAACAGCATTTTTCGCTGTTTTTATAGCTATTTTACTCATAGTTAATTACATACAGTATTCGCAACTTGATCCTGTAAATGCAAAAATAATTGAAAATTTAATGCAAAGGCTCAATGAAGACCCAAACAATGAGGCACTTCGCGAGGAGATTCGCAGCATAGATTTGCTTTCGCGAAAAGCTTATTTTACAAGTCAGTGGCAAATTCGCATGGGTGGGTATTTGTTGTTAGCAGCTGTGGCTCTGTTTGTTATAGCTATGCAAATTTTACTTTCGGGAAAGCGCGAAGTAGAATATCTTGAAAAAGATGAAGCATTTTTTGCTCAAGCAAAAGCTCGCAAATGGCTCATTTTTGGTGGTTTAAGCCTTGTAATGCTGGCTTTAATCTCTGCATTTCTGTCGCACAAGCAGTTAGAAAATACTTTTGTGCAAAATATAGCAAACGATAGCCTGCCTTCTGATTCTCTTTCAGCAGAAAATAACCAGGTAAATGAAAACGAAGAATTAGCAGCAGAAGAACTTTCTGATACATTAAAAAATATTGATTCGCTAGCGATTGAGCAAACTCCGTTTCCAACAGCAAAAGAGGTAGCCGAAAATTATGCAACTTTTAGAGGAATTGGCGGAAATGGGGTGGTTTACAAGAAAAATGTTCCCACAAAATGGAATGGGACAAGCAAACAAAATATACTTTGGAAAATTAAAACACCTTTGCAAGGTTATAATTCGCCCATTATTTGGGGCGATAAACTCTTTGTAAGCGGTGCTGACGAAACAAAACGGGAAGTTTATTGCTTTGATAGAAATACCGGAAAACTTCTTTGGACTCATCAAGTAAAAAACGTAGCAGGCTCGCCTTCATCAGCGCCTAAAGTTACTGCCGATACCGGACATGCTGCCCCCACACTGGCAACTGATGGGCGGAGAGTATATGCTATTTTTTCAAATGGCGATGTAGTAGCTGTTGACATGGAAGGAAATCGCGTTTGGGCTCGCAATTTAGGAGTTATGGGCAATCATTACGGGCATTCGTCGTCGCTTATGCTTTTTCAAGACAAATTAATTGTGCAATATGACCAAAAATCGGAAGCTAAAGTAATGGCATTGAATATATTAACAGGAAAGACCGTGTGGAGCACACCACGCAAAGTAAAAATTTCATGGGCATCACCCATTGTAGTTTCTACCGGAAAACAAACGGAAGTAATTCTAGTTGCTGACCCTTATGTAGCCTCCTATAACCCTTACACAGGAAAAGAAAACTGGAAAATTGATTGTATCTTTGGTGAAGTAGGTCCATCAGCTGCTTATGCTGATGGCGTGGTGTTTGCAACCAATGAGTATGCAAATTTATCGGCAATAAAATTAGGCGAAACTCCTGAAATTCTTTGGCAAAGCGACGAATATATGTCAGATGTGCCAAGCCCAATAGCTACCAAAGACTATCTTTTTTTGATAACTAGCTATGGTGCAGTAGCTTGCTATGGTTCAAAAGACGGTAAAAAACTTTGGGAACATGAATTTTCTACTGGCTTTTATGGCTCGCCTGTTTTGGTCAATAATAGCATTTATCTTATTGATATGAAGGGTAATACACATATTTTTATTGCTAGTGATAAGTTCAATTTAATAGCAACAAATCCACTAGGCGAAAATTCAACCTGTACGCCAGCCTTTGCTGATGGTCGAATTTATATTCGTGGCAAAGAAAATTTATATTGCATTGGAAAGTAGCAATTTTTCTTGATTTTTCAAAAAAAATTAAAAGCAATTAGAATTATAAGTATTGAACATATTCTATATAAAATGATGGAAAATAGTAGAAAAATAGTAGAAAAAATAATTCAGGAAAAGGGGAAAACTAAAAATAAAGTTATTCCTATTTTACAAGCTATTCAGCATGAATTTAACTATTTGCCTCAAGAGGCTTTGGAATATGTTTGCGAAAATACAGAAATAAGTCCGGCACAAATTTATGGAATTTCTACTTTTTATTCTCAATTTCGACATAAGCCTGTAGGTGAGCATATTATAAAGGTTTGCGTGGGCACAGCCTGTCATGTAAAAGGAGCAATGCGTGTGTACGATGCTTTTAAACGAGAATTGAAAATAGCTGAAAATGAAGATACAGATGCCGAAAAATTATTTACACTCGACAAAGTTGCTTGCCTTGGATGCTGCACTATTGCGCCTGTTATTCAAATAGATAATACAACTTATGGACACGTTGAAACTGATGGAATAGCAAATATTTTAGCTGATTTTCTATCTGCAAAAAACAACCCCAAAGCAAAGCGAATAGCAAATTTCGATTCAGTTGCAAATTCACAAGGTGAAGTACGCGTGGGTTTAGGCTCGTGTTGCGTGGCGAGCGGCAGCCAAGATGTTAAAAATGAGCTAGAAAGAACTCTTTTTGAGAATAAAATATCTGTTGATGTAAAACAAGTAGGTTGCGTAGGAATTTGCAATCAAGTTCCTCTTTTAGAAGTACATAAACAAGGCGAATTGCCCGTTTTTTATTCTAAAATAAAACCAGAAGAAGTAAACCAAATTATAAGAAAGCATTTTAAATCGAAAAATCTTTTTCATCGTTTTAAAAGTAATTTTTTCAGTTTTTTAGAGGAAAAAATAGTCCAAGATTTGCCAAAATCAGTAAGGCGTTATGCTTCGAACAAACGCGACACTCCGGTTTCGGAATTCCTTGATGGTCAGATAAATATAGCAACAGAATATAGAGGTGAAATTAGCCCTACTAACTTAGAAGAATATCGTCGTTTGGGTGGTTTTAAAGCTTTTGAAAAATGCCTGAACGAATATTCATCTGAGCAAATCATCGAAATTATTGATAACAGTGGCTTGCGTGGACGAGGAGGCGGAGGTTTTCCGACGGGCACAAAATGGAAAATTGTGAAAAACATAAATTCCGACACCAAGTATATTATTTGCAACGGCGACGAAGGCGACCCTGGCGCGTTCATGGATGTTGATTGCAGCTTTTGCAGTTGGTGCAACCAAAGGTCTTTTTTATATTAGAGCTGAGTATCCTCTTGCTGTTGAGCGAATTAAAAATGCGCTTGCTCTTTGTAAAGAAGCTAATTTAGTAGGTACAACTATTTTGGGAAGCAAATTTTCGCTAGAAATTGAACTTTTTGAAGAAGGCAAAAGAGGCTATCCGAGTATGCGACCACCCTACCCTGCCGAGCAAGGTTTGTGGGAAAAACCAACTTTAATAAATAATACCGAAACGTTGGCATTAGTGCCTTGGATTATAAAACGAGGAGCAGCCGCTTTTGCTCGCATTGGCTCAGAAAATAGCAAAGGTACCAAAGTTTTTGCTTTAGCCGGAAAAATAAAACGGGGAGGCTTAATTGAAGTCCCTATGGGCATAACTATCAGGCAGATAGTTGAAAAAATAGGCGGCGGAATTGCTAACAACAAAGCATTTAAAGCTGTTCAAATTGGTGGTCCTTCGGGGGGCTGCATTCCTGCCGAAATGTCCGATATTTCAGTTGATTACCAATCTCTTAGCAAAGTTGGTGCTATGATGGGCTCTGGCGGTTTAATTGTTTTGGACGAAGACGATTGCATGGTGGACATTGCAAAATATTTTCTGTCGTTCACACAAAATGAGTCGTGCGGGAAATGTACTTTTTGCAGAATTGGGACTACTCAAATGCTCGAAATTTTAAATAGAATCACTTCGGGAAAAGGCAAACTGCAAGACTTGGAAATGCTTGAAAATCTAGCAAAAAGCACAATAAAAGGTAGTCTTTGCGGCTTAGGAAAATCAGCGCCTAATCCGGTATTATCAACCTTAAAATATTTTAAAGATGAATATATTGAGCACATCAACGGAAAGTGTAAAACCGGAAAATGTGTCAATTTAGTCCAGTATTTCATTACTAATGAGTGTATTGGCTGCACAAAATGTGCACAAGTTTGCCCAACTCAGGCTATTTTACACAAACCTTATGAGTTGCATGTAGTTGATAATGAGAAATGTGTAAAATGCGATGCTTGTAAACAAATTTGCCCAGTAAATGCAGTAATTACAAATTAATTTCAAATTCTAATTTTTTATATGTTTATTGTAGATTAGTTAAATAATCATAAAAAAAGAAAAGAATCAGATTAATAATTGGAATTACAATTTGTTTTAATTTTCTTTGCCAAAACGATATTATTTAATTATTTTTCAAATCATTCTTAAAAACAATGAAAATGTTACCAGTAATTATACTAACTATACTGCTTTTAGCTATTGATATTTACTCGTATTTCGGGTTAAGAAGTGCGCTTTTTGCATCACATGTCAAAATTTACAGCCTCATTTATTTGGTAACCAGTCTGCTTACTATTTTGGGCATTTTCTTATTTCTAAAAGCAGGCGCAAATGGATTTGTAACTGTAAGTAGCAGTACATCAATATTTTTCGGCATAGCCTTCTCATTTACCATAGCAAAATTAATTCTGAGTGCAAATTATTTAGTGGAAGATTTATTCCGCTCGTTTTTGTGGCTATTTCAAACAGTTGCCAATTTTAGAAGTGCCGAATTAATTTCACGTTCATACATCTTGAGTTTTATATCTTTATCAATAGCTTCTGTTTTATTTTTAATTTTAAATTACGGGGTTAGTTTTGGAAAATACAATTTTCAGGTTCACAAAAAAACACTCGAATTTGAAAATTTGCCGAAAGAATTTGATGGATTCAAAATAGCACAACTATCTGATTTACATCTTGGTACCTTCGATAATGTAGAGAAAGTAAAAAAGGGATTCGACTTGCTGCAAGCTCAAAAACCTGATGTAATTCTTTTTACAGGTGATATGGTAAATAATAAGGCAATTGAAGCCAAGCGATTTGTCAGTTTAATACAAAAACTGAATGCACCATTTGGCAAATTTATAGTGTGGGGTAACCACGATTATGGAAGTTATGTTCGATGGAATTCAGAAGCAGAAAGGCAAAAAAATTTAGAGGATTTGAACCAAATAGGCATCGAAATGGGGCTAAAATGGCTAAATAATGCAAATTTTCCGTTGGTAAAAAACAACGACACGCTCTATTTAGTAGGCGTTGAAAATTGGGGACTTCCTCCGTTTCCTCAAAAAGGCGATTTAGATAAGGCACTTAAAAATCTTACCGCAAATGATTTTACTGTTTTACTTTCACACGACCCAACACATTGGCGCGAAAAAGTGCTCAAAAATAAAAAAGAAGTCGCTTTAACCTTGAGCGGACATACGCACGGAATGCAATTTGGTATAGAAATAGGCAATTTCCGATGGAGCCCAGTAAAATATCGCTACAAAGACTGGGCTGGGTTATTTGAAGAAAGCGGCAAATATTTGTACGTAAACAGAGGATTCGGTTGTATTGGATACCCTGGAAGAGTTGGCATTTTGCCCGAAATAACAATTATAGAACTTCGCCGAAAGTAATCTGGTAAAATTTTATCAGTTGTAAATTTATACTTGATTTCAACTTACAACTAATAATTAAATATTAAAAACCTTGCGCATTATCATCGCCACGTGGGTCAGCAGCACCTTCCAGTTTTCCATTAGGCAGCACTAAAATAGCCTCTACACGCCCAATGGGTGCACGCTGTTTCAAAAAATGCCCTTTTTTAGTTAAACCAATAATAACCAAACTATCCAAACCGTTTTTTTCGTAAAAAATTTCATCGGGTAGCCATTGATGATGGAAACGCGAAGCTTCAACAGCCTGTAAAGCAGTCATTTGAAAATCGGTAACGTTTGTAATTACCTGAAAAACAGAAGTAATAATAGTAGAACCTCCAGGCGAGCCAACAACAAAAAATAAGCTATCATTTTTCAAAACAATCGTTGGAGTCATAGAACTTAACATTCTTTTATAAGGTTCTATTGCATTTGCTTCACCACCTATTAAGCCATAAGCATTTGGATATCCGGGTTTTATGCTAAAATCGTCCATCTCGTTGTTCAATAAAAAGCCCGCTCCTTTTACTACGATTCTGCTTCCATAACTCAGATTCAATGTTGTTGTTATCGAAACAGCATTTTTCCATTTGTCAACTATCGAAAAATGAGTAGTTTCCTCACTTTCATGCATAGAAATTTCTCCTTCTTTTATTTCTTTTGAAGAAGTAGCTTTATCTAAATTAAAAGTCTTCATTCTTTCTGTATTGTACTTTTTATCAATAAGTTGGCTTATAGGAACAGGAAAAAAATCACTATCACCCAAATAGGAAGCTCTATCGGCATAAACTCGACGCTCAGCTTCTGCAAAAAGGTGAATATGCTGAGAGGAATGAAATGAGCCAAAATCTTGGTTTTCAACAGAATTTAACAATTGAAGTAAAGCAATTCCTCCGCTTGAAGGAGGTGCCATTGATATTATTTTATAACCTTTATAATTGCCTTGAATTGGTTTGCGCCAAAGAGATTTATATTTTTTCAAATCATCAATTGAAATCAATCCGTTTTTTCTAAGCATTTCATTTTCAATCATCTTTGCGGTTTCGCCTTCATAAAAACCAGCTCGCCCAAAATCACGAATTCGTTCTAGGGTTTTTGCCAAATCTTCTTGAATTAACAAATCGCCTTCTTGCCATGCACTAGATTTTAAAAAAGCGCAACCATCTGGATTCGATTTTTGAAATTCAATTTGCAAACTATTGAAATCTTCTGCTTGATTTTTAGTTATTTTAAAACCTTTTAGAGCCAAATTTATTGCCGGTTGAATTAATTCAGAAAAAGGCAAAGAACCGTATTTTTCGTAAAGTGTAATAATTCCATCGACAGAACCTGGAACCCCAGAAGCTTTGTACGAATAAACACTTAAATCATTTATTACATTGCCTTTAGAATCGAGAAACATATCCCTTGATGCGCTCTTAGGTGCTTTTTCGCGGTAATCGAGAGTAGAAATTTCGCCAGAACTCATACGAACAACTGCAAAACCACCACCACCAATATTTCCAGCCGACGGATAACATACAGCCAAGGCAAAACTAACTGCAATAGAAGCATCTACAGCATTTCCACCTTTGCGTAAAATGGCTACTCCTATTTTTGACGCTTCGGGGTGCGCACTAACTACCATGCCAGAGTCTGCAATTAATCCTCTGTTTTCCATAGAGATAATTACTTCCGCTGCTTTTTTTTGAGTCAAATTGCACGAAGTATATAAAAAAACTAGTAAAAATAATATATATTTAGTCATAATTCTTTATTCTTTTAATTTAAAAATAAAATTTTATATAAATAACTTAAAAATTAGAAATAATACAGCAATCCAATTTTAATATATTGATTACCAACGGTATTATCAAACATTGAAATCTTTAATAAGAAGCAAATAAAGGAAATTAGGTAGTGCAAATTTCATCAAATTGTTTAATTATTTATTAAAACATGAAACCTCTCTACACTCATAATTAAGGAAATGCCTAAACCAGCTCCCGAAATAATTAAATTCCATTCTCTTTGCAAAGTTTTAAGCTTAGTTACAAATAAATAAGCAAAGCTCAAAATGATAAAAACTATCGCAATTTGCCCAAGCTCAAGCCCCAAATTAAAAGCAAAAAGTGGCTTTATAATGCTAATTTCCAAACCTAATAAGCTACGAAGGTAATTTGAAAAACCTAGCCCATGAATCAATCCAAAGAAAAGAGCCATGGAATATCGAAAATAATAATTAGTTTCGCTGTAGGTTGTGCGTTTTGCCAAAATATTGGACAAAGCCGTAATAAAAATAGTAACAGGGATTAAAAACTCAATTAATTTTGTAGAAAAAGTTAAAACTTGCAAGCTTGCCAAAGCTAATGTAATGGAATGCCCTATGGTAAAGGCAGTTATAAGTATCAAAACTTGTCGCCATTGCGAAAATAAATAAACGCCGCACAACGTTATTATAAATAAAATGTGGTCGTAGCCTGCAAAATCGGCAATATGCTCAAATCCAAGCTGTAAATATAAATTAAATAATTGCATAAAATTTTAAGATAAAATAAGAATTAAATTTGAGTAAAAATGCAAAGATGCTATTTTTTTTCAGTAATTTTACAAAAATATTTGAAGTAAATTAACCCAAAAATTAAAGCAAATATGCGAATAATCTTTTTAATTCTAGCATTTTTTTTAAGTTTAAATACATTTTCGGCAGAAAAACATCCACTGCATATTGCATTGGTGAGCATAGAATACAATTCAAAAAGCAAAAATTTTGATGTTCTTTTTAAAATTTTTGTAGATGATTTTGAAACAATCATACAAAAAAAATACGGAATTAATCTAAATACAGGGAAAAGTAGCGAAAATCCCAAATACGATTTTTACAGCACTAAATATGTAAAAGAGCATTTTGGAATTGTGTTTAATAATGGGAAAAAATATTCTAATGACCTTATTTTCAAGGAAAAAGACTCGAATATAGAGGCAATTTGGATAAAATTTGAAATGAAAGCTCCAGCTTCAATTCAAAGTGTAAAACTGAAAACATCTGTAATGACTGATTTATATGAAGATCAAACAAATTTGGTGGTCTTCAAATACAAGAATTTTGAGGAAGCTTTTAAACTTGATAATGTGGTAAAAGAGAATAGTTTTAAAATAAAGTAATGAGTAATTTTCAGTTAATTTTTTCTGGCAAAATAATTAGTTCTAAATTAATTAATTTTCGAGTATTTCGTTTCAATAAAGACTTAACTAAAGTGTAAAATCATTTTTGATGAAAATTTATTCTCAAATACAAAAAAAGTGTAGATTTGCATCAAATTTTAATTTCTTTTTATAGTTAAGATTTGAGCAGAAAAAATAGAATTAAATTTGTTAATTAATTATATTACAAGTAATTAACAATATATTAAGCATTAAAATTTTAAAAAAAAGGCAAAATATAGATAAAGCCTCGATAATTTTAATAAAATGAAAAAAACAATATTTTTACTTGCGCTTCTAATTTTCTTTATTGGAAATGCAATTGCCACGCATAATAGAGCTGGCGAAATAACATACAAACAGCTTGGACCACTGACATTTGAGGTTACCGTAACAACTTATACTGCTTATGGAAACAATCAAGCAGACCGTCCAGAATTGGCTTTTATGTGGGGCGACAATACACAAGATACGGTTGCTCGCTGGGAAATATACCGCATAACTAGCACAATTCAAAGGAATAAGTACACCGCAGTGCATACCTATCCAGGTCCGGGAACTTATTCTATTATTATGCTCGATTTCAATAGAAATGAGGGAGTTATAAATATTCCACTATCTATAAATGTGGCATTTTCGATTAAAACAACACTTCAAATAAATCCACTACTAGGACAGAACAATACGCCTCTGCTGTTAAATCCGCCACACGATAAGGCAGCTGTGGGTCAGAAGTTTATCCACAATCCAGCGGCTTACGACCCCGATGGCGATAGCCTTTCGTACAAGCTCACGGCTTGCTTAGGCATTGACGGTAAGCCAATTACAAATTACACGTATCCAGAATCGAGCATTGAACCTATTTACATAAACCCAATAACTGGAGATTTGATTTGGAATACGCCAATTTATCAAGGTGCTTATAATGTGGCAATTGAAATATCGGAATGGCGACAAGGTGTAAAAATTGGTAGCCTTATTCGCGATATGCAAATTGACGTAATCAATTCAAACAACAAACCACCTATAATCAACGATTTAAAAGATTGGTGTGTAACAGCAGGCGATGCTATTTCTTTCACCGTTTCGGCACAAGATGCTGAAGGAAAAGAAATTACGCTAGATTCGTATGGTGGAGTTTATGAGGTCGCTAACTCCAAAGCGCAATTCAAACCAGCTACAGGAATTGGAAATGTAAGTTCCGAGTTTTCGTGGCAAACAAATTGCTTACATGTAGCTAAAAATCCGTACACTATAATTTTTAAAGCGCGCGACAAAGTTGATTTTAATTGCGACGAATGTTACTCAAACTGCATTGGCTGTGATTTACCAATGACCAGCAATCGAAGTATCAAAATTACAGTTGTAGCACCGGCACCCGAAAATTTGCAGGCAGCAGCAAGTAATAATTTAATTGCACTAAGCTGGAATAAAGCAGAATGCACCCAAGCCATTGGTTATAAGCTTTATAGACGCGAAGAATCGTCGGGCTGGACTCCAAGTGAATGTGAAACTGGCGTTCCAGCCTATACCAACTTCAAATTAATAGCAACGCTTCCGAACATCAACGACACAAATTATATAGACGATGACAAAAAGCTAACTCACGGATATTTATACTGTTACAGAGTTATCTCATATTTTACAGATGGCGCAGAAAGTTATGCATCAGAAGAGGCTTGCACCGACTTAGCACAAGGAATTCCGGTGCTAACCAACGTAACTGTCGATGAAACAGACATTAACAATGGAATAATCAGAGCCATTTGGTCAAAACCAACAGAAATAGATAGCACAATTACGCCTCCGCCCTATCGCTACGAACTTTGGAGCGGTGAAGGCGAAATAGGTGTAACTGAGCATTATATTTTGGGTGGATTAAACGACACTATTTTTACCGACAATAACCTGAATACTTTTCAGAAACAATACAACTATAATGTTGGTGTTTTTAATGACCCAGATGGCGATGGAGTTTGGAAAGTTATTGGAGCATCATCGTCAGGAGCGTCTATCTTTACGGTTTTAGAACCCGACGACCAGAGAATTAAAATATCTGTAAAAGAGAGAGTTCCATGGATTAATAAAAAATATACAATTTATAGGCAAAATAAAAATACGCTACTTTTTGAAGCGATAGCAACCACTGACACAAGTACTTACACCGACACAAATCTCACAAATGGTCAAGAATATTGCTATTATGTGAAAACTGAAGGGCAATACGTGGTAGGAAACTATCCAAAACCGCTCATCAATTTTAGCCAAAAAGCCTGCGCAAGTCCCAAAGATTTGACGCCGCCTTGTCCACCAATCCTCACATTAACAAGCATTTGCGATGAAGGCTATAATGTTCTTAAATGGACAAATCCTGTAAAAACTTGTGGTACAACAGATTTAGTTGCCTATAAAATTTATTACAGCTCCACCTTAACCGATGCGCCTACTTTACTAGAAACAATAGAAAAGCCACATGCGCCAAACGATACAAGTTTTATTCATTTAATTGAAAATCAAACACTTTCAGGCTGCTACATTGTTACAGCCATCGATAGTTTGGGCAATGAAAGTAGTAGAAATCAAAAAGTTTGCATCGATATGTGTTCAGATTTTTCGTTGCCAAACGTTTTTACTCCCAATGGAGATGGGAAAAATGATATTTTTAAATCAACATCTTTCTACTCTGTCGAAAAATTAGATATTCAAATATTCAACAGATGGGGTGAATTGGTCTATAAAACTGACGATAAGCGAGTAAATTGGGACGGTTCGTATTTAAAAACCAAAAATAAAGTTAGTGATGGAGTTTATTATTACATCTGCGATATTTGGGAAAAGCGCCTTTCCGGAACAGAAGTAAAAACCCTAACTGGCTTCATTCATGTCTATGGGAGTTCACAACAAATTATAGAACCTTAAGAATAAAAGCATATTAATTTATACAGTAAAAATTAAAAAGACAAGTATTTTCTAATAAAAATTTTAAGATAAAACAATCTCAAAGTAGTGAAAGTAATTTGTTCCAAAACGGTTTTAAGATGAAAACAAAACAAAATATATTGATTATAAGCATTTTACTCATTTCAAAGTTTGCTATAAGTCAAACTATTGATGATAAAATATTTACAGCAGAAATAGAGCTTAAAAATAATAATTTTGCCAAAGCCGCAATGTTATTTTCAGAAATAAACGATAAACAAAAAAGCAATGAAGTGCTTCAAAAACAAGCGCTTGCATTCTATTATTCAGGAAATTATATAAAAGCCATTGGAGATTTTGAAACTTTATTGAATAGAAACAGTTCCTTATCAAGTATCTATTTATCAAAATGTTATGCTCTTTTAAACGAAAAAGAAAAATCTCTGGAATTTTTAAAATTACACTTACAAAACTCAAACAAAGAAAGTGAAGCAACCATAAAAATGGATACTGCTTTCAATAATCTAAAAAATGACAAAGAATGGGAAAAACTTTGGCTAAAAGATTGGTATTCAACCAAAGAGATAGAACTAGCGGAAGCAAATTATTATTTTAAAAATAACAGAAATATAGAAGCATTAGAAAATTTAGATGCCTTCCTTTCGATAAATACAGATTCGCACGAAGCATATTATTTACGAGCAAGCGTATTTTTTAAGCTTGAAGATTATAAAAACGCATCAAAAGATGTAAAAAATGCCGTTGAATTGAAAAAAAACGAAGAGAAATATCTTTTTTTGCAGGCTGAAATAGCAAAAGAGCTTAAAAAATACAAAATAGCATTAGATAATTACACAATTTTGCTCAAAATAGACAAATATAATTTCGATTATTACATAAAGCGAGCAGAAACATACTCTTTAATGGAAAATTATACTGCCGCAATTGAAGATATTAATCATTGTCTAAAATATAATTCGGAAAATTCATTGCTTAAAAATGCAAAAGCAAGATACCAAATTAATTCTGGAGAAACTTGGGACGCTTTAATAACTATAAATCAGCTAATTGCAAAAGAACCAACCAACCCAGATTACCTTGTAACTCGCGGTTTACTCTATACAAAAACGAGCAACACCAACTCTGCATTCAAAGATTTTACGCAAGCGCTTGATTATAACCCCAATATTGGCGAAGCTTACTTTCAACTAGCACAATTGAGCCTAAAAGAAAAAAATATAGAAAATGCTTGCTTTTACTTGAAAACAGCAATCAAATTAGGCGTTTCCAAAGCAAATGAAGCTTTTGAAAAAAACTGCCAAGAATAAACTCAATCTTGATAATTAGTAAAAACCTTGTAACCAATTAATTGATGATAATTATTTAAAGGATTTACATCATAAACAAAAATCAAATATTTATTTTCAGTTTCTGAAAAATTTCCTTCAAAAAAATTAAAATCCCACGCTCTTGTTTTTGTATTTTTAAAAACATACGCATAATTGTAATATCCCTGCTTGAGAAAAAGAGTAGCTTCGTAATTTTTCGCCTCGAGATTGTAAAACATTCGATTTTCGGGCAGTAAATTCCAATTAGAAAAAGCTCCAACAATAAAAACATCGCCTCCTAGCAATTCATTTGGCGTATTAAGCCGAAAATGAGCATAAAAATAATCGGCATTTCTATAACTTTCATCGCTTTCCTCTCGTTTAATGAAAAATTCGCCATTCAAATCTCGTTTTGTCTGGTATTTACCAGCATTTCTGGCAAAATCAGTATCAAGTTTGAAGTGGTAGTATGGCTTCTCATAATAAATTTGTTCGACGCCCATTGGTTGAAATCGCTCACTTTTCATATCGAGATGTCTAAATTCATTTCCAGCATCAAACACATTTGCCAACTCATCTTGAAAAATAAGCTCGTTGCCCGATAAAAATTTGGGTTGCAAGTGTTTTTTTGAATTATCATTTCTACCATTCTGAAAAACAGCAACTTGAATATTTTCAGAAGCAACCGAAGCATCAGTTTTAAAAAGGTTAAAATCAATTCTTTGCCCTGCAATTTGTAAATTATTTGTTACCGAACGCTTAATAGTTGTCGAAATTTCTACTTTAGAATCGACAAAATAAAGGCGCTTGCTCAAAATTAAACGTTCGGGATTATCTTGTTCAAAAACGACAAAAAGATAATTGCCAGAAATTAAAGGGCTTACATCATCATTAGGCATTTGCACTTGATAGTGAATATATTTTGCAAAAGTATTAATCGAAAAATAAAATTCATTCAAAGTATTTACCTCAAAACCAGAACAATATTCACTAAAAAGCAAATCGGAAGGATTCCAGTTTGCATCGCAATGAATGAGGGTGTAAGAAAAATCAACAAAATTTTCGCCCAACAAATCAAAGGAAATTTTAATTTTTTCATCTGAATTTAATTTAATAATTGGGTATGCCATGTCCCAATCTGCCCGCGATGCCTGAAGAGTTTTTATATTTTGCGCATAAATTTTATCCTCAAAAAGCAAATTTCTGTTGGTAAACAATTGAGCCTTCAAACTCATTGAAAATGAAATAAAAAGCAGCATAATTGCTATGCGCTCCGAAAATTTTTTTTTCATAATAGCTTAAATTTCAACACGATATTGATTAATTATTGTAAGTAAAGATTTTCGGATTTGCGATTTTTGCAAATCAATTTCTTCTTGAGAAAGCGTTCCTTCTATCATTTGGTTTTTAAGAGAATTGAACTTAGCTGAAACCATAATAACCTGATTGTAAGTACTTTCATCATCATTTTTAGCAGCAATTAGCAGTAGTTCAATGGCTTTATCCAATTCATTTTTCGAAATTAAAAAAACAATATCATCTATCTGAGCACTTTGCGTTCCAACATCATAAAGCAATGTATAAATATTCACATTTTCATAACTATTATAACATTCTATTGTAGCTTTTCCTCGCTTCAAACGCTCTTTCAATTTTGTATAGTTATAAAAATGAGGCGTTTCAGAAGATATACAATGTTTGCAATTGCAAGGAATCATTTCGATAACTTGTAAATCATAAAAATTACGATTTATTTCCTTCAAATTTTTACGAATAATTCCTAAAAAATCTTTTCCATTTTCACCTGCTAACTTAATTTTAATCTTTTTTTCAAAATAATATTCTATAACAATAGCACGTGTATTCTCATATTCTAATAATACACCAAATCTCCAATAGTTTTCGCCTACAATTTCGGTCTGACTTTTTGCAATAAACTGGGTAAGAATACCTTTGGGCATAAAATCATATCTAAATTCAAATTGCAAATTTTGGTCACTGTTATTCCATTCATAATCAATAGGTTCTTCGCTCAAAAGCTGAGGAACTAAAAAAACACCTTCGGATAATTCAAAACAAATACTAAAACGCTCGTTGTGCATAAGCGAAAGCAATTCGCTACGTTTGTCTTGATAACCATTTGAATTCCAAATCCTTATCAAATCCGAATTTGTAAATTTCCCTCTATTTTTTATGGTTTGCACATCATCTAAAACAGCATAAACGCCAGAAGTAACCCACTCATGATTCAAAAAAATGGTATCGTTAAGATGCACATCTTCTTGAAAATGAAGGAAAACGCCAATTTGATGGAAATAGCCAGAAAGAAATAAGGCACGCTCTTGTGGCATTCCATAATCGGCACAAATTTCGAAATACAAATTCAAATCAATATAATTATTTCCTTCTTGTTTCAATTTATCAAGTCTATGGCGAATTTCCACCCAAACCTTAGGTAAAGAAATCCCTATTTCTGGTAATAAATTTTTAGTGAAAACTATTTTTTTTATTTCCTCACGCAATGAATTTATAGTATAATTGTAATCGTCTAAGCAACTTACTTCTTTGTATTTCAATACATTAGGGAATTTTTCTTGATAATTAGCTATCGGTAAACTTTTTGTAGGTAAGTCAATCTTATTCAGGACAATAACCACAGGACTGTTGCTGCTAAGCACTTTAATAATATTGAGCCAATAAAAAAAATCGACATGCTGAATATCTCTACGAGCTTCAATTACAAGTAAATATACAGAATGCCTTGTCAAAAAAAATTGATGTGTAGCATGATAAATTTCTTGTCCACCAAAATCCCAAATATTAACTCTGAAAGGGTTCTCTCTCAGTGCTTTAATAGAAGTATAATTCGCAAATTCGTGAGTTGGCAGAATCCATTTAATAATATTTATGCCTTGCGTGGTTGGTTTGTCGTGAAATTTATAATTTAGGTTGCTCAAAGCATCTGCTAATGAGGATTTTCCAGCTCTATCCTCTCCTATCAAAATCAACTTAACCTCGTTTAAGCAATCAGTTTCTTTGGCTTGGTGAAGCTCCGAAAAAAAGTTCAAAACTGCCTGTTTTTTTTGTTTAACAATTTCGATAGGTGGAAACTCCAATGGATTGTTATATAGATTTATACCTTCATAATCCCAAGTATCTAACGAAACAATGTCAGGTAAGTTTTCAGCTAAAGAAAATGTTAATTTCTTTATTCGATTGTAACGAACATCAAGCTTTTCCAATTTTTTCAATTCTTTGAGCTTCGAGATATCTACTATTTCATTTTTTTCTAAACTCAGTATTTTCAACTCTACTAGAAAAGAAAGCGAATCGATGTTATGTATTTGGTTTTCAGAAAGATTAAGATAAGTTAACTGTGTTAAATTCGCTAAATCATCTACGTTTTTAATATTGTTGTCCCACAAATTCAGTTTTTTTAAATTTACCAATTTTTTTAAAAATGAAATATCTGAAATTTTATTGTCGCGCAAATTTAAATATTGCAAATTTAAACTGACTGCTAATGCTGAAATATCTCGAATATGATTAAGTCCGGCAGAAAAATGAGTAAGATTTAATAAATTAGAAACTGGGTTAATTGATTCAATATCATTATTATATAAGTTCAAATTTGTTAAATTATGCATTTTAGCCACAGCACTAACGTCCGTTATTTCATTTTCGCGTAAATCTAAAATAGACATGTATTTTAACTCAGAAATGGGCGAAATATCAAAAATTTTATTGGTATGCAAATCAAGGTGCACCAAGCTAGTTAATTTTTTTAAAGGCAAAATATCCGAAATTTTATTTTCAGCTAAAATAAGAGTATTCAACAACTTACAGTTTGAAATAGAAGCTAAACTCTGAATATTATTATCGGTTAAATTCAAGTAAATCAAATTAGGCAAAAATTCTAAAAACTGAATATCAGTTAATTTTGCACTTACAATAGTCAATTTTTCGAGATAAATCAAATCTTTGAGCAAAAAATCAAAAACTTTTGCATCAATATCAGAAAGATTTAAAGAGATTATTCTATCCAACTCGTTTGAATAATAGGAAGGAATAATATATGTATTTAACTCATTTTCAGAAAGTTTAGGGATTGAAAAACCTAAAATGCGCTCAATATTTTGCAGTATGGATATGTCGTTCATGATTTTAGCCTAAAAAAAAGATTCTAAAAATAAAGCTTTAAAGCAAATTTCGTTTGCTGAATTTTAAAAAAATAGAATAATGTACAAAAATACGAAAGCAAACAAAAAAATACGCATTTAATTGAATTTTTATTTTAAAAAACAAAAAAAAATTGTATTTTTGACATTGTAATTAATATGAACTTCTAAAAATTAAAATTTTCAATCTGAATTTTTATTCTAAAACCACAATTTACAAATGTTAGTGAGAATTTTAGTGTAAAAAACAAGCAGCAAAAAGTAATATTTAGACGTTCTATAAAAAAACAACACTACAAATATAAAGTAAAATGACAAAAAATTTTGAAATAACTGCTAATTTTATATTAGAAAAAATAGATTACAAACCAGAAGTTGGTATTATTTTAGGAAGTGGGTTGGGCGGTTTAGCCACAAAAATAGAAAATGCCACAATAATTCCTTATTCAGAAATTCCAAATTTCCCAGTATCAACGGTTGAAGGGCACAGTGGTAATTTAATATTAGGTACTTTTGGAGGGAAAAAAGTAGCTGCAATGCAAGGCAGATTTCATTTTTACGAAGGCTACGGAATGGATAAAGTAACTTATCCTGTGAGAGTTATGAAATTTTTAGGCATCAAAACCTTAATCGTATCTAATGCAGCAGGTGGCTTAAATCCCAAATATGCAACCGGCGATATTATGCTCATCAAAGACCACATCAACCATTTTCCAATAAACCCACTTATTGGTAAAAATTATGACCAGCTCGGACCACGTTTCCCCGATATGAGCAAAGTTTATTGCAAAGATTTAATTAAATTGGCAAAAAAAATAGCAAAAAAAGAAGGAATTAAGCTCAGAAAAGGAATTTATATTGGAAGCACAGGTCCGACTTTGGAAACACCTGCCGAATATAACCTTTTCAGAAAATTTGGGGCTGATGCCACTGGTATGTCCACCGTTCCTGAGGCGATTGTGGCACACCACATGGGCATCAAAATTTTTGGTATGTCGGTGATTACCAATGGAAGCGCACCTGCAAAACCAGATGGAGAAACCACTCATGACGAAGTGCAAAATGTAGCAGGAAAAGTAGAACCCAAAATGACAATTATTATTAAAAAATTATTAGAGACAATAGAATAATTTCTAAAAATATATATTTTTTAGAAAATCTTTTTACTATGAAATTTTTCTTTTCAAAGAAACAACGCAAACTATTTATCTTTCAAAACCATAGAAAATGGAAAAAATAGACCTTTTAAAAATTTCAACGAAAGCACCAGAAGAGCTTTCAAAGAAAAAAATAGTTCTTGAAACAGAGCAACTCTTAAAAAAAATTGCCGTTTTGCAAGAAAATTTATTTGCCGAAGGTAAACAAAGCTTATTAGTTGTTTTACAAGCACTTGACGCAGGTGGAAAAGACGGCACAGTACGAAACGTGTTTGGCTTGTTAAATCCACAAGGAGTAACCGTAAAATCGTTCAAAAAACCAACCGAAGAGGAATTGTCGCACGATTTTTTGTGGAGAATTCACCAGCACACGCCCGCAAAAGGCATGGTGCAAATATTCAATCGCTCACACTACGAAGACGTATTGGTTACTCGAGTTTTAGGGCATATAGACAGTACAACTGCTTATAAAAGATACAATTACATAAATACGTTTGAGCAAATTTTAGAAGATAACGGCACAAAAATTCTAAAATTCTATTTGCATATTTCTGAAGAAGAACAAAGCGAACGGTTTTTGGAACGCTTAAATGACCCTACAAAATATTGGAAATTTAGGCAAGAAGACCTAGAAACTGCAAAGTATTGGCCCAAATACAGAGAATATTTCTCTGAAATTTTTGAAAAATGTAGCCCAGAAAGACCTTGGCATATTATTCCGTCTGACCAAAAATGGTATCGTAACTATTTAGTAGCCAAAATATTACACGACACTTTAGAGGAAATGGATTTTCAATACCCTCAACTTGAAGTAAGCGTGGAAGAAATAGAAATAGCCAGAGATAAACTAAGTGCAAAACTAAAAGCCTGGAAAAAATAGCGTTTTTTATATATTCAAATATCTTAACAACAATAATTTATAGTAATGAAATTACTTGTAAGCTACCAACTTCCCAAGGCGGGTTTGTCTGAAATTTTCAAAAAATTTGAAGTAATCTATCCTGAAAATAAAGAATTTTTTTCGGAAGAAGAATTAATAGAATTTGCAAAAGATGTAGATGCCATTATTTCTGTTTTTCTGCAAAAACTGGACAACAAAGTCATTGAAAATGCCAAAAAACTTAAAATAATTAGCAATTATGGCGTCGGATTCAATAATATAGATGTAAAATTTGCAGCCGAAAGAAACATTGTAGTAACCAATACGCCCGATGTTGTTACCGAACCTACTGCCGATATGGCTTATGGATTGATGCTTTCGGTTATGCGCCGAATAGATGAATGTAGTCGAAAACTACGTGAAAATAAAGACTTTGAGTGGGGATTGATGAAAAATTTGGGCTACTCGCTTTATGGCAAAACACTTGGCATCTTGGGAATGGGAAATATTGGTAAAGCATTAGCACGTAGAGCTTTAGCCTCAGGTATGAAAATCATTTACCACAACCGGAAAAAGCTCTCAGCACAAGAAGAAACCCAGTATTCTGTAAGTTATGTTTCATTCGACGAATTGATAAAAAACGCAGATGTTTTGTCGCTCAATTGCCCTTTAACGCCTGAAACAAAACATATTATAAATTCAAAAGTATTTTCAGAAATGAAAAATACCGCATATCTTATCAACACAGCTCGAGGTGCGGTTGTAAATGAAGCAGACTTGGTAAATGCCTTGAAAAACAAAGAAATAGCTGGTGCAGGGCTTGATGTTTTCGAGTTTGAACCCGAAATAAGCAAAGAACTTTTTTTGCTAGATAATGTAGTAATGACGCCTCACACAGCCACAGGAACGCACGAAACACGCGATGAGCTGGCTCAAATGGCGGCTCAAAACGTTTTGGATTACTTTGCTGGCGAAAAAATGAAATATAAAGTAAATTAAGCAATTTTTGAACAAGTAAAAACTCTATTTTGCAAAAAAAATATTCTTTTTTAAGCAAAATAGAGTTTTCACATTGAAAAATGCTTACTTAATCTTAATATTCGCAAAAGCTTCGCGCAATTTTATCATTGTCATTACCTTTTTAGTATATCTCGGAAAATCTCCATGCATCATCCAGTTATAAAAACCAGGTTCTTTGCTAAGTACTTCAGCAACAGGCGTCCCTTTATGTTTCCCAAAATTAATACATTCCGCGCCTTTTTCGTTGTAAATAATTCTTCCGGCAAAATCGGCATTCTGATTTTGCTCCGAAATTTTTGCAAGCTCGGTAATATCATTTTTTAATTCGCTGTATTTTTCAAGTTGCCCTTTCAACACTTCGTAAGTTGCATACGTGTCAGCTTCAGCACCATGCGCATTGTCGAGGTCTTTTCCGCAATAAAATTTGTAAGCAGCGCTCAAAGTTCGCTGCTCCATTTTAAAGAAAATAACCTGAGAATCAATAAGTTTACTTTTCTTAATATCAAAATCAATATCGGCACGCAAAAACTCTTCAGCAAGCATAGGCACATCAAACTTAATGCTATTGTAACCAGCTATATCGCTGCCCTGAAAGTAGTTAAGTAATTCTTTCGCAATATCGGCAAATTTAGGATTATCTTTTACATCATCATCGCTAATACCATGAATATCAAGAGCTTCTTTGCTTATTGGTCGCTCAGGATTGATTCTAAAAGTTTGATTTTCTTCTTTACCATTTGGGTGAATTTTCAGAATAGAAATTTCAACAATCCTATCATTCACAACATCTAAACCCGTTGCTTCAATATCAAAAAAAACAATCGGTTTTTTTAATTTTAATTCCATACAAAACTACTCAATTTTAAATAAAACAAAAAGCAAGCTTCTGGCTTGCTTCTTGTTATTTTTTGAAAATTATATTCAACCTAGAAAACAATTTTAGAATTTACAAAGCCTAGCCGTGAATCATCATAGGCATTAGAAGCATCATAATATCCTCATTATCATCTTCTTTATCAACAGGCAACAACAAAGTAGCGCGTGAAGGATCTGCCATTTCGAGCGCAATATCTGAAGCAGGCAAGTTATCTACAATTTGAATTAAAAATGAAGATTTGAAGCCAATTTCCATTTCATCGGTATTGTATTCGCAATTGATGCGTTCGTAAGCCGAAATAGAGAAATCAATATCTTGAGCAGAAACCAATAATTGATTTCCGTCCATTTTAAGTTTAATCAAATTGCTTGCTTGGTTAGAAAAAACCGAAACACGTTTCAACGAATTGTAGAAATCTAATCTATCTACAATCATTTTATTTGGGCTGCTTGTCGGAATAACAGTCTCATAAGCAGGATATTGACCTTCAATTAAGCGACAAACTAATTTGTAATTAGTCAATTCAAAGAAAGCATTTTTTCCATCAAATTGAATTTTCACATCGTCACTTTCTTTAGCCAAAATATTTTTAAGCAACAAAGCTGGTTTTTTTGGCAAAATGAAAGAAGCCTCGTCGTTCGATTTTATGTCGTAACGTCTGTAACGCACTAATTTATGTGAATCTGAAGCCACAAAAGAAGTATGTTCGGGTGTAGTTTGGAAAAAAACACCATTCATAACCGGACGAAGTTCATCATCGGCAGTTGCAAATACCGATTTATTTATGCCTCTAAGCAAAACTGAAGCACCAATAAGCACAGTATGAGCTAATTCTTCTTTTAACTCAGACAAGCGTGGAAAATCATCACCATCTTGCCCTACAACACTAAATTTTCCGTTTTCAGAAAGAATATCTACCGCCATGTTTTCCATGTTAATATCAAAAGTAAGCGGTTGCTCAGGAAATTCTTTCAAAATGTCAGTCAAACGTTTTGCTTCAATTGCTATTTTTCCTCCACCTTGCGAGTTGTCGATAATTAAAGAAGTAATCAAGGTCGAATCAAGATCTGAGGCAGTAATTGTAAGCTCATTGTCCTGCAAATCGAACAAAAAATTATCAAGAATAGGCAAGGTATTTTTAGGGTTAATAACTCTAGAAATAGCTTGTAAATGAGAGACTAACTCTGTGCTAGATACTACAAATTTCATAAATTTTATATTTAAAGTTTTGTTATTTTTTCTATATTTTGAAGTTTCAAAAGTAGCAATTTTTTTTCTTAAAAAAAAGCAACCATCAAAAGTTATTTTATTTTTTTTGCACTTTTTTTTTAAATTTCTATCAATCAAATCGTTTAAAAAAATAAATGCAAGAATAAATTTTTAGACAAAAAAAATACACTTTACTCTTAAAAAACTCATTTTCTAAAGCCCACCAACATTTTATGCCTTTTCTTTATGAAAAATTTAACAATATAAGCCAAAATTTGATTTCGCAACAAAATGCCAAATAGCCCAAAAATGCCAATGGCAATGAATCCGGAGTGAAAAAATCCGAACAATTCAAACGGAATAAAAATCAAAATTGGTAAAATTACAATGGGAAAGCTCGCAAACATTTGAATTATTTGCACACCTTCATAATTGAAAAAAGCTCCTTTCGAATTATCAACTTTTGAATGGTTGAAACAACCCAAAAACAGAAAAAGATAAATAGAAAACCCACAATTGAACAGAAATGCCGAAAAATTTATCAAAAGAATATCAAGTCCAAAAAAAACAAAAGGTAAAGACAATATAAAACTAATGAGATTAAAACCCAATAGTAAGTAATATTTTGAGAGTATAAACTCCTTATAACTAATTGGTTTTGAATTTATTAAATCGAAATATTTACTTTCCCATGCAAAAATTAACTGTCCGTACTGCAAGCTAAAAGCAGTAGTCAAAACTACGCCAATGGCAATCGAGTAATAACTATTCATAAAATTATCAAATGAATAGAATAATAAAAGATAAGGAAAAAGAACTAAGGCTACAATTAATAACGAACGTGAACGCTTTCCACGCCAAAGCATTTTTAGCTCAAGCTGAATCAAATTTCCTATTTTCCCCAATCGTTCTAAAAATATTAAATCCCGTATTTTTACTTCTGAATTAGACTTAATTTGAAGGGCATCTAAATACGAATGTTTCTTCATTAAACTAAATGAAAACCAATAACTTAAAAGCATTAAAGCCAATGGAATTGTTAAGAAAACGGAATAATGCGAAATTTTAAAAATAAGAAATTGGAAATAATTGGAAAACAAAATATAATTTGCTGAATCTAAATAGATTAAAAACAAAAAACTAAAAACACCCAATAAAGAAAAAAGAGGTTTTATTAAAAAATTTTTCTTCAGAAAAAATACAATAAAATTGTTTGAAAGTACCAGAAAAAGAACAGAGATGAGCCAATTAATGCCAAAAATAAAGCCTTTTTCGGGCAAAACAACTTTAAATGCAAAAGGAATTAGAACAATTAAAGGAAAAAAATTTAAAAATGAAAAAAGTGATTTTATCATCAAAAAATGAAAAATTTTTGTTTTCCGAATAGGCAACAACAAATAAGGTTGGATTTTGAGAATAGGCAATTTTTGAAAAAAAAACCGCATAACTATATCGGAAACAAAATAATAGAACAAAAAGAGAGTGAATTTTGCAACAATATCGTCGTGCGGAAATATTTTATGCAAAATAACGTCGATATAAAGAGCCAAAAAGATGAAATACAACACAAAAATAGCTAAAAACAAAGCAAGAAATATATTAATAATCAAATTTTTACGCCAAAAGGTAGAGCGTGTTTTTTCAAGCCATTCGTGCAAAATAAGTTCTTTAATCATAGTAAAAAAATAAAACTATCCGAAAGTTTTGACGCTTTCGGATAGTTGAAATTGACTAACTTGAGAAATCGAATTAAGCTTTTACAAACGAAATTGCTTTTTTTATCGCATTTTCCATTCCACTAACATCTTTGCCTCCGGCAGTTGCAAAAAATGCCTGTCCGCCGCCGCCGCCTTTCATTTCTTTTGCAGCTTCGCGAATGATATTTCCGGCATGCAAGCCCTTATCATTCACTAAGTTATCAGAAATCATAATGGCTAAATTTGGTTTTCCATCTATTTCTGCGGCAATTGCCAAAAACAAATTTTCAACTTCACCTTTAATTTGATAAGCTAAGTCTTTGAGTGAATTGGCATTATCAATACTTATTTTTCCCGAAACAATATTTATATCGCCAATTTTGGTAATATTTTGCAATAAGCTAATTTTCTCCATTTTGGCTTTTTCTTTGGCAAAAACTTCAACTTTTTTAGAAAGTTCGGCATTTTCAGCTAACAGTTTTTCAATAGCTTGACTTATTTTGCCCGAAGTTTTCAAAATTTGCTTAACTTCTTTAAGTTGAAGGCTTTCGCTGCGAGTAAATTCTTCTGCCTTTGCGCCAGTAATTGCCTCAATTCTACGGATTCCGGCAGCAACAGCCGATTCGGAAATAATTTTAAACGTTCCTATTTGTCCAGTAGCTTTTGCGTGAGTTCCACCACACAACTCGGTCGATTCACCAAAACGAATCACGCGAACCGAATCGCCGTATTTTTCACCAAAAAGAGCCATTGCACCCATTTTTTTGGCTTCGTCCATCGGTACTCCTCTTTTTTCATCAAGAGTAATATTTTCTCTAATTTTTTCATTTACAAAGTCCTCAACCTTAGCAATTTGTTCATCGGTTAGCTTTTCAAAATGCGAAAAGTCGAAGCGCAAATATTCTTTATTCACCAACGAACCTTTTTGCTCTACATGTGTGCCAAGTATCTGACGCAAAGCCAAATGCATTAAATGCGTAGCTGAGTGATTGTTGGTAGTAGAAATGCGTGCATTTTTATTCACTACTGCTTCAAATTTTGCATCAATAAAATTTGGTAACTCTTTGGTTATGTGAATGATAATTCCATGCTCGTTTTGAGTATCCAAAATTTCGGTTTTCTGATTATTAAATTGAATAAAACCAGAATCGCCAACCTGCCCGCCACTTTCGGCATAAAAAGGTGTACGATTGAAAACCAAATGATATAATTTTTTATCCTTTTGAGTTACTTCTCTATATCTAATTATCTCAACAACAGTTTCCAACGTATCGTAACCTACAAAACCAGAATTTTCAACATCTTCCAAAATTTCCCAATCGCCTTCCTGCGTTGCAGCAGCATCTCTTGAGCGATTTTTTTGAATTTGCATTTCGGCTTCGTATTCCTTATAATTAAGCGACAAATTGTTTTCGCGAAGTACTAACTCGGTCAAATCCAGAGGGAAACCGTAAGTATCGTAAAGCACAAAAGCAATATGCCCGCTAATTTCAGTTTTATTTTCGCCTTTAGTTGTATTCATTACTTTTTCGAGCAAACCTAAGCCTTTTTCTATGGTTTTCAAAAAAGAATGTTCTTCTTCAAAAATAACTTTTGTAATAATTTCTTCTTGGCTAACTAACTCAGGATAAGCCTCTCCCATAACTTTTTTGAGTGTAGGAACTAAACGATTGATAAAAGGCTCCGAAATTTCCAAAAATTGATATGCATAACGAATGGCACGACGCAAAATACGGCGAATCACATAACCTGCTTTATTATTTGAAGGCAGCTGTCCATCGGCTATTGAAAAGGAAACAGTACGCAAATGGTCGGCAATTACTCGCATAGCAATATTTACTTTTTCACTTTCACCGTATTTTTTTCCAGATAGTTTTGCTATTTCCTGAATAATATCTTGGAACACATCGGTATCGTAATTAGAAGTTTTTCCTTGAATTGCCATGCACAAACGCTCAAAGCCCATTCCTGTATCTACGTGTTTGTTAGGCAGTTGAACTAAACTGCCATCGGCTTTTCGGTTAAATTGAATAAAAACCAAGTTCCAAATTTCGATAACCAAAGGATTGTCGTGATTCACTAATTCCGCACCAGATATTTTAGCGCGTTGCTCATCAGAGCGTAAGTCGATATGAATTTCAGAGCAAGGTCCGCAAGGTCCGGTTTCACCCATTTCCCAAAAGTTGTCTTTCTTTGAGCCATTCAAAACTCGCTCGTCAGGTAAGTATTTCTTCCACAACGCTTTGGCTTCTTCGTCAAGTTCTAAGTTTTCTTCTTTACTTCCCTCAAAAACAGTAGCATACAGCCTATTTGGGTCGAGTTTGAATTTATCTACCAAAAGTTCCCAAGCCCAATCGATTGCCTCTTGCTTAAAATAATCGCCAAACGACCAGTTTCCAAGCATCTCGAACATAGTGTGATGGTAAGTATCATGTCCAACTTCCTCAAGGTCATTGTGTTTACCCGATACTCTGAGGCATTTTTGCGAATCGGCAATACGTGGAAATTTAATGGGCGAATTGCCCAAAAATATATCTTTAAATTGGTTCATTCCAGCATTGGTAAACATCAAAGTTGGGTCATTTTTGATAACCATGGGTGCAGAAGGAACTATTTTATGTTGCTTGCTTTCAAAGAATTGTAAAAATTCGTTTCTGATTTCTTTTGAAGTCATTTATTTTCGTTTTATATTTTAAAATAAAATTAAATAGGTTTTTTCATATATTTTTGGTTCAAAGCTGTTGCATTTTTTTCTAAAACCAAAAATAATTAATTATTAAGGATTTACAAAAAAATCAATGATACTAATTTCGTTTTCATACCAATACAAAAGCTTGCAAATATACAAAAAAGCTTTTAGTGAAAAAAAATAATTTTCTAGCTTTTTCACAAAAACTTACTGCTCAAGAAGTATGAAATAACAAAATTATTTAATTTTCAGCATATTAAAATTAATTTAATTTACATTTAACTAAAAAAAATTAAATTTTCATCGGAATAAATTAAATTTGTAAAAAAACAAATACATGCAAAGCTATTCGTCCATATACAATTTGAATGTTAAGCAAATCTTCCTTTTCAGAAAAGAAAAGAGGTTTGAATTAATAGTATTTGTCTCATTTTTAAGCCTTTTAGCGCTATCACCTTTACTTTACTTTTTATTTTATACCAACGAATATCATGAAGAATATTTTGCGGAAGATTTTTGTTATGTAATAGACGATAAAACACTGATAAACAATGCTTTAACAAAAGCTCTCACAACGTTAAAAATAAGTCAAAGTGCAGATAACAAAATAGTTACAAGCAAATTAGAATCAAAAAATTTTACTCCTTATATATATACAAAACAGAAAGACCTCAAAAGGATATTAACAAGCCTTTCTAAAAAGCGAGCAAGCGAAAATGCAGCAAGCTATTTTCCTGATTTTTTACCGGTAGATAAAAAATATTCAAAAATAGCCTCTCCTTTTGGCAACCGAAAGCACCCAATTTTGCGCGGTAGCCGAATTCACGAGGGGGTTGATTTCGACTCGCCGCACGGCGTAAATGTCTATGCATCAGGCACTGGAGTAGTTACTGAAGCAGGCACAATGAGCGGCTACGGGAAAGTAATTATCATTAAACATACCGCTTCTTTTGAGACAAGATATGCGCATTTGAGTAAGATTTTAATAAAAAAGGGACAGCTAGTAAATAAAGGCGATTTCATAGGAAATGTTGGTAATACAGGATTATCAACAACTTCGCATTTACATTTCGAAATAAGGAAAAATGGAATAGCTACGAACCCAAATTTGTTTTTAAATAGCAAAAATTCGACATTAAAATAAAAAAAATTAACAATAATAATAAAATTAAATAAATTCTATTATTTTAATGTAAATAAATCAAAGATAACTAATTGTAATATTGCATTTTATGCAGATAATTATTTGTTAAATAAATGTTAAATATACCCAAAAAAATAGACCATTTTGATGAATAAAATGCAAAAGTTATCAACAATTTATTAATTTTTGATTAAATAATTTGGATATTAATAATACATATAACTATATTTGCACGAAGAAAAATTAAAATGTCAATATCGTTATATACAGACATTGGTTAAAGAAATTAAGCTAAAAAATCTAAACCCTCTCACAGTGTTTTTTAGCGAGTCTAAAACAAATTAAAATTATGCGAAAAAGTAAGTATCATTTCAATCCGGAGACATTAAGTTTCAAGAAAGTTGAATTTAGCTTTTTAGAAGACATCTTAAAAAAATTAGTTTCACAATCAGGCATTAGTTTACTCATCGGAATTGTATTTTTTCTAATTGCATTCAATACTATCGATTCTCCTAGTTTGCAACAGCTCAAATCGGAAAATAAAAAAATACTAATTAAATACGACCTATTACAATCAAAACTGCAAAAATCAGCAACAGTTTTAGCAGAAATTCAAAACAGAGACGATTTTAAATACCGCCCTATATTCGAAGCCGACCCAATACCACAATCGATAAGAAATGCAGGTTATGGAGGTACCGAACAGTTTACAGAACTACAAGGATACGAAAATTCAGAACTACTCATAGGTTTAAATATACACATGAGCAAGCTTTCCAAACAGCTTTATGTTCAATCAAAATCGTATGACGAACTAGTAAAAAGAATCAAAGAAAAAGACAAAATGCTATCGTGCATTCCAGCGATTAGACCTATTGCCAGCAAAGATTTGATTCGTTTTGGTTCGCCTTTTGGCATGAGAATGCACCCAATTTTGAAATTCGTGCGCATGCACTATGGCGTAGATTTAAGTGCAGAAACCGGAACCAAAGTATATGCAGCCGGCGATGGCGTAGTACAAAGAGCTGATGCCGCTTGGCACGGTGGCTTAGGTACAAACGTAATTATCAACCACGGTTATGGATACGAAACAGTTTACGGGCATTTAAGCAAATTCTTAGTAAAAGAAGGACAACGCGTAAAACGAGGCGATGTAATAGGCTTGGTTGGAAACACCGGTTTATCTACAAGCTCGCATTTGCACTACGAAGTAAAGAAAAACGATACTCACGTAAATCCAGTAAATTATTATTACAACGATTTGAGTGACGAAGAATATGACAAAATGATAGAAAACTCATCGAGCGAAGACACACACGTTTTTGAAGAAAAAAAATAATTTCTCATAAAAAAAATAGAAAAACCCCGCGCCAAATAAGCTCGGGGTTTTTTTTTGAAACAAATTTATCTAAATTTGCAGCGCATTTGTAACAAAAAATTCTAAAATAAAATATGAAAACAATCAAAATTTTAGGTCTTTTAGCCTCACTCTCATTTGTACTAATTTCGTGCAACTCAAACTCTCAAACTATTGATAACAAACAAATAAAAGAAGCAATAACTCAACCCGACGAAATTAGGGGCGATTGCAAAAAAGCTAAAGAAACCGGAACTATTGAAGCTTACAATGCTTTTATAAAAAAATATCCAAAATCGGAATTTACAGATACTATTTTAAAGCTTAGAAATGAGCTTGATACGGTAAAACCAGATTTGAAATTTAAGCAAACCCAATTAAAATGGGAGAATGCAAAATTAGCTTACTCAGAAAAAGAACCTCTCGTAAAGGAACTGTTAAAATCGAAAGAAATTGACTACGAAACACTCGAAACCTTCATTCGTGTAATAAAAAGTGAGCAAATTCTAGAAATTTGGGCAAAAGACAGAAAGAATAATCTAACTTACCAACTCATAAAGACCTATAATTTGTGCGTTACAAAAAATACAGACAAGCTGCGTGGCATTGATTTATTAGTGCCCGAAAGTTTTTATTACATAGCTAATTTTTATCCATTTAGCCCATATATGCTACGTTTGGAAATAAATTTCCCTAACGAATCGGACAAGAAGCGAGGCAGAAGTGGAGGCGATATTGCAATTCATGGAGGTTGTTTTTCAACGTATTGCACGCCTTTTACCGATGAAGATATTAAAGAAATATATATTTTTGCAGTTGAAGCTAAAGCAAAGGGAATCAGCCAAGTACCTGTTCACAACTATCCTTATAGAATGACAGAAGAAAATTTCAAAAAATATTCGTCTGACCCAAAATACAAAGACGATGCAAAACGAATTGCACTTTGGGAAAATATGAAAGAAAATTATCAATATTTTGAACAACATAAACAATTACAAGCTTTTACAGTTGATAGCAAAGGCAAATATATTTACAAAAAGAATTAAAATTTTATACACAAACAAAAAAAATGAACAAATTAGTTATAGGTTTTCTAACAATTTCGATGCTCTTAGCAGTTGCTTGCAATTCAGGAACAGAAGCATTAGCTGAATCGAAAGCAAAAAGTATTGGCGAAATAGAAGAATTTATCAAATCAAATCCATCGGACGGCGAGCTCGAAAAAGCGATAGTTATCAGAGATTCACTCATTTTCGATAGCATTTCAAAAGTAAATACCATCGAAGCCTTTGAATTTTTCGTTCAAAACTACCCCGAATCGGGTTTGATTGGTTTAGCCAAAGAGAAAATAAAAGAACTTTCTGGTATTCAATTAGTTGTGCCATCATTTAGAGGAGGCGAAGCTCGAAATTATTACGGAAATTACGCACCTTCTAACCTCGACGAAAATTGGAAATTGAGCCTTGGCTCAGGAAGAAGTTTTGCCTACGGAAAAATGTACGTTTGGACAGGTGCAGGTTGGACTGGACAACCGTTAGTAGTTGTAGATAAGAATGTTACGTACCTAATTCAAGGAGCATTTGATTATCATTTGCGCAAAATAAACGCTCAAACAGGCGAAGTAATTTGGAAATACAAATTCGACGATATTTTAAAAGGCACAGGAACAGTTTTTATCAACAAAAATGCACGTACTGAAGAGGAAAGAGTTGTTGTAATGCAAGGTAGCCGTCGCGGCGAAGTAGGCAACTCGGCAGTTGCACCTAGTTTTAGAGGCGTTTCGTTTTTAACTGGCAAAGAACTTTGGCGCATGAACAGCGAAAAAACGGCAAGTTATTCGCGCGATGTGGACGGTTCGGCTTTGGGCGTGGGCGATACAGCTTACATTGGCTTAGAAAATGGCTTATTTACGGTTTTCAATCCCGACCCACAATTTGCCGAAATGAAAACCGGAATGTTGCAACCCAAAATCTACAAACAACTTCCACTTTATACCGAAAAAGATAAATCGACACACGGCGGAAATTTAGTTACCGAATCCTCTCCTACTCTCTTGGGCGACCGTATTTTCTCAACAACCGGCTCAGGACACGTTTACGGTTACAACATGAAAACCGGAAAATTAGACTGGGATTTTTATATTGGCGCAGACATGGACGGCACTCCACCGGCAACAGACGATAATTGCTTGATAATCACAGTTGAAAAAGAGTACATTGCAGGAAAAGGCGGAGTTTACAAACTAAACCCATCAAAAACAGGCGACGAAGCTGTTGAATGGTTTTTTCCGACCGAAAACAAAACCTACTTTACTTGGGCTGGAGGAATTATTGGCTCGGCTGCTGTAAATGACGCTTATGTTGGCGAAAATGAACCACATTTAGCTGTTTTTAGTGGAATTGATGGTAATTTGTACGTAGTAAATCATCAAAAACTTGCAACCGAGAAAGTGGTAGGAACTGATGCCAAAACAATGTATCCAACGCCAGAACTGGTTTTTAAGAAAAATGTAGGACCTACAATCTCCTCGCCCATTATCGTAGGCAACAAAATTATTGTAGCCACTTATACCGGATTGTATTTATTTGAACACGATAAAGATTTAAAATTCAAACAGTTAGCATTTATGAAAGGAACTTTTGAAGCTTCGCCCATCGTTTGGAACGGAAAAATTTATATTGCATCGAATAGTTCTGGATTTTTGTATTGCTTAGGCAAGTAAATTGCATTTTCAAAAGTTTTTTTGTAAATTTGCCTTCAATATTTAGGTAGAAAAGAAATAAATAAACTGGATTTCTAATTTTTTTTCAAAAGCACATGAAAAATTCTAACAATTTGAAACAGAACAACTTTCTAAGTCTTTTAACTTTTATAGTTGTGGTATTTTTACTTATTTATATTTCATCATTTGTTTTTTTTAGAATTGATTTGACTTCCGAAAAACGTTACACCCTTTCGCAAAGCACAATTGATTTGCTCGAAAAAAACAAAGAAGGCATTTATATAAAAATTTATCTCGATGGCGAAGGTTTGCCGCCTGGATTCAAACAGTTACAGCGAAGCATTAGAGAAATACTTGATGAGTTTGGAGTTTATTCTGGCAACAATCTAAATTACGAATTTATCAATCCTAGCGAAAATCCCGATAAAGAAGTTCGTAAACAGATATTTACACAACTCAACGAAAAAGGAATTTTACCAATAGATTTGAACGACAAAGATAGCGAAGGAAAAGAAAGCAAGCAAATTATTTTCCCTGGTGCTATACTAATTTATAATGCCAAAGAAGTTCCTATCAATTTTTTAAAAAATACAAAGGGACAAACTGCCGAACAAAATCTGAACAATTCGATACAATCACTTGAATATGAATTTACTAACGCAATTAGAAAGCTCACTGCCGACGAAAGCCAAAAAATAGCATTCATTCAAGGGCACGGCGAGTTGCATGAGTACGAATTAGTTGACATAACTCGTACACTTTCAGAATATTACGAAGTTCAAACAGGGATTTTGGGCGGAAAATTGGGAATAATCGACGAATTTAAAGCCATCATTATAGCAAATCCAACCAAAGCATTTTCAGAAGAAGACAAATTCGTTATAGACCAATACATTATGAACGGAGGAAAAGTACTTTGGCTAGTAGATGGCGTAAATGCGTCGATGGATAGCTTAGCTACTGCACCTTCGGCTTTGGCTATGGCGACTGAATATAATATTAGTGATCAGCTATTTAAGTATGGAGCAAGAGTAAATCCAACGCTACTCATGGACTTGACTTGTGCGCCTATTGGTTTGACAAGTCGCGCCAATAGTAACCAAGGAATTGAACTTTTTCCTTGGCTCTATTATCCCGAAATTCGTTCGGACAATAAGCATTTCATAACCAAATACTTAAACTCCATCAAAACCCAATTTGCGAGCACAGTAGATACGGTAGGCGATAGCAAGGAAATAAAAAGAACCGTTTTGCTAAAAAGCTCGAAATATGCACGCGAAGCCCACGTTCCTGTGCGTTTGAGCCTCGAAATAATAGGAAAACAACCCGACCCGAATGCTTTCAACAAGCCCAATTTGCCTTTTGCCGTTTTACTTGAGGGCAGTTTTGAATCGCTTTACAAAAACCGAAATATTTCTCATTTGGCAAACCAAATTCCCAATTTCAAAACCAAAAGCAAAGACACAAAAATTATTGTAGCTGGCGACGGCGACATAGCTCGCAACGAAGTGGCTTCAAATGGCGAAGTTTTTCCGCTTGGCTACGACCGCAATTCGGGCTTGCGCTACGAAGGAAACAAAGAATTTTTACTCAATGCAGTAAACTATCTGTGTGGCGATTCGGCACTTATGAAACTACGTATGCGCGAACTTCAATTGCGGTTGCTCGATAAACAGCGCATACAATCAGAAAGAACTAAATGGCAAGTAATCAATGTATTACTTCCAGTTTTAGTCATTTTAATGTTTGCAGTCATCTTGTTTTTTATACGAAAAAGAAAATATAGTTTATAATAAATTGTTAAATTGCCTTATTATTTTATTGGTTTTGAAATAAAAAAATATCGTTTATCTTAAAAAAACAAACCATGAAACCCGCTAAAATTTTTGGTTTACTAATTGTCTTAATTTCAGCTATTTTAGTCTATTTTATGAGTTCCAAAAAAGGAACCTTAGAGAAAGAGCTGAAATATTTTGTTGTTGAAGACACTGCTTCTATCAACAAAATAAAAGTAAGCGATGCCAAAAATTCTCTAATTTTAGAAAGACAAAAAAGCAACTGGAAAATCAATAATTCCTATACTGCTAGAAATGAGGCAATTTATGATATTTTAAAAATTTTTAATCAATTACAAATTCAATCAACAGTGCCTAATTCAGCCCTAGATTCTGTTGAAAAATCGTTGAAAACAAACTATTTTCAATTAGAGCTTTCTGGCAATTTTATAGGAACTAAAACATTCAAAATCAATAATTTAACTAACAAAATGGGTAGTTATTTCTGGTCTGAAAATTCGGAAAGCCCGTTGATTTTGTATGTACCCGGAATGAATAAAAATTTGGCAGCTTATTTTAGCACCAATCCTGCGTTTTGGCGTTCTAAAACAGTAATCGATTATTTGCCCAACGAAATAAAATCTGTAGAATTGAGCTATCCAGCTGAAAATGAAAAATCCTTTAGAATAATCAACAATAAGAAAATTGAATTTTTCGATTTTGAACAGAAAAAAATAGAAAACTTCAATCGTGAAGAAATTCAAAATTACCTTTCGCTTTTTAGGAAAATAGAATACAAGAATTTAATAGAAAATACTGATATTCAACTAAATACATTCGACAAGAAAAAAATTTACGCACTCTTAACGCTTATAGATTCAAAAAATACAGAGAATACCTTAAAACTTTATCAAAAGTTGAATGATAAAAACGAAGTAGATTTGAATGTCTTATATGCTATTCAAAACAATGAAATTCTTTTTGAAATAAGCTATTTTACATTAGACCCAATTTTGAAAGAGAAAAACAATTTTACAAAATAAACTTAATTTCGAACTTAAAATACTATAAATAAAAATGTTACATTTATTCAAACTGCACAATCAACTAGTGCTAACAGAAATAAAATCGAAAAAAACAGAACTCTTCTTTACTTTTGCACTCTTCGTTTTTTCAGAGTTTATTTTGTTAAAGTACGAGCTTTTCACGCTCTCTACTTTTATTCTTTTCCTCAATTTGTTTGCTATTCAAACGTACTACAAACAAAGCATCAATAGAACAGGAATTTTAAATAAAAGTGAGTTTTCAAGCACTAAATTAGCTCATATTTTTATGCTTTTTGATGTATTTGAACACAAAACAATACTTTTTATAATTCATTTTTTGCTGGTTTCTATTATAGTAAATCTTTGGATTGCTTTTTTTATTCTTATCCTTTTTGCAGGTTTTTCGAGTTTAATTTCGTGGTATTCTATCAAAACAAAAAAAGTACAAGCTCGAACTTATAGGCATGCTAGCATAATTGCTGGCGCAATTTTTCCTTTTCTTGTATTCAGCTCAATCGGAAATTCGGAAAATCCAGTAGCACTTCGTACTTTTCTACATTCGGTTGAGAGCAAAATAGCAGAAAATATTGAAATTATGTATTTATTCGCCTTTCTTATTTTCGGCATTTTCTATTTATTATCAATTAGTTATGCAAAAAAGAATGTAGAAACAATGAAATTAATTTTTCCCGAATTTACAACCGTTGAAAAAATAAAAAAATAACCTATATTTTTGAATAAACACAATGATAAAAGCAGTAAATCTACTAAAAAAATATAAAAGATTCCAACTTTCAATTGAAAACTTAGAAATAGAAAAAGGCGAAAGCTTTGGCTTAGTTGGCAACAACGGCGCAGGTAAATCTACGCTTTTCAATTTAATTATGGACTTGATAAAACCCGACAAAGGAAACGTTGCTATAAAAGAATATGAGGTTTCAAAAAGTGAAGAATGGAAATTTTTCACATCAGCATTCTTAAATAACGGTTTTTTGATTGATTTTTTAACAACCAAAGAGTATTTCCATTTTATAGGCAAACTTTACAATAAAACAGCCCAAGAGCTTGATTTATTGGCAAATGAATACAAAGATTTTTTGCCTGAAGATATTTTTTCTCAAAAAAAATACATTAGAGATTTGTCGGAAGGCAATAAAGTAAAAATAGGCATAATTGCCTCATTGATAGGCAACCCAGAAATTTTAATTCTCGACGAACCTTTTGCACATTTAGACCCTCGCTCGCAAATTCAACTCAAGAATATCCTTAAAAAATTAAATTTGGATAAACAAACAACTCTACTTATTTCGAGCCACGATTTGAACCACTTAACTGATGTAAGTAAACGAATTTGTTTGCTGGAAAATGGAAAAATAATCAAGGATTTTCAACGCAATGAAAATACGCTAAAAGAACTAGAAAACTATTTTTCGGTCTAGTTTTAAATTTCCACTCCCATTATGCAAATGTCATCAATTTGCTCATAGTTACCTTTCCAATCTTCTAAAGCATTATAAATCAAATGATATTGAGCCTGCATATCATTTTGATGAATATCGGAAAGTAATTTTTTGAAATTTTTATACTTATATTTTTCTAAATTTTCGCCACCAAATTGGTCAGGAAAACCATCTGAAAAAAGATAAATCTTATCGCCTTTGGAAAGCTTAATTGTATGATTAACAAAGCCTTTTGCACTTTTACCAATGGCTTGCCTATCGGCTTTTATTTCAAACAAAAAATGTGAATTTTCGGTATAGGAAGGTTTTATTATAGTCTGATTATCAATAATTTGTTCCTTTTCAGATAAAATATAAATCGGGTTGTGTGCTCCGGCAAATTCCAGATGATACGTATCATAAGAAAAAGAACAAAGAGCAACATCCATTCCGTCTTTTACATTGGTTTTCTGCGATTTAGACAAAATAGAAGTAACTATTTCGTTTAGCTTATCCAAAATTTCGGAAGGTTTTCGAAGCTTAAATTCATTCAAAGCACGCTCTAGTCCGTCGAAGCCAATTATACTAACTATTGCCCCCGGAACCCCATGCCCAGTACAATCAATAACCGAGAAAAAAAGCTTATTTTCAAGCTTCTTAAACCAATAAAAATCGCCAGAAACAATATCTTTGGGGTTAAAAAATACAAAAGCATCAGTAAAAACAGCATTCAATTCTGAAAGCTCAGGCAGAATAACGTTTTGAATTTTTTGAGCATATTCGATACTGTCGGTTATTTCTTCGTTTTTTTGAGCCAAAATTTGGTTCATTTTTTGTTTTTGCTTGTAATTTCGATACAAGAAAAACAAGAAAACGAGCACAACTACTAAGAAAATTAAAATAGAAAAAACAATTATTCTCTGATTTTTAATTTCAAATTCTTGCAACCTAATTTTGTTGTTTGCATACAAAAGAGCCTTTTCAGTATCCGATATTTCTTTTTCGGCAAGAAGAATTTCGGCTTCACGTTCTTGAATTAACATGCTGTCTTCGTGAGTTTTAGCCCTAAGTTTCATCAATTCCAGAACGTATCTAGCTTTGCCTACTTTATCGCGTTGAAGCGAAATATCTGCAATATGCAATTTAATACTATCTTCTAAAGTTTTACCGGATTTATTGGCAAGGGCATCGTATTTTCGCTGCTTGTCTTGCATTTTTTTTTCATCGGGTAACTGATTGTTTTTCAGTATATTTTTATTATTATCTATCAGTTCTTTGCTGCTTTGGCTATTAATATATGATAAATCCGATTCAGAAATGTTTTTAGAGCGTTCTTTTGCAGCATTAATTATTACATCATGCTCTTTTTCAGCACTTTCTCTTGCTCTAACTCTTATTTCGTTTGCTGCTTTGTAAGCTTCTGCAAGTAAGCTCAGCGATTCTTTTTCCAGCTTCGATTTATACTGATTTTCAAAAAGTTCGAGTATTTGAGGGGATAGTTCTTTTATTTTTGTATCGGTTTCGACAAGCCTTCCGCCTTTTAGCTGGCGAATTTTGGCATCTAAACTATTGTCGAGTTTTTCTTGATACTGAAAACTGCTAATTACGTAGCTGAAATATCCTCCACTACTATTACCTATGAAGTTAATTTTAATGGCATTAACTAGATATTCATCGTAATTTATTTCAGGATACAACTTAAAAATTCGCAGATTTATATCCACCGAAAAACTTTTTTGCCTCAAGGTAGTTGGAAAACGAGCATCGACTGTAAATTTTTTAGATAAATATCCTTTTTTAGAAACTTCGACTCTATAAAAATGCCCAAATTTGAGCACCAAATCGTATTTTTTAGAGGTTGTTCCGTCTAAAACAACAGTATCTTTGTCAGCAATTGCGGTTATTTTGGCATCAGAAACAAGTTTTCCATCTTCTTCCAATTGTATTTTAACCGTCAAATTTCCTTCAGCATTTGCTCTAAATGCCAAAAGTAAAAATAAATGGAATAGATATAATTTTATAGTCTTCACAGCAAAAAATAAGGTTAAAGTATATAAAAACCAATAGAAATTGATTATTTTATTTTCTAAAATAAATATTTTTTTTGAAAAAAAGTAAACTGAAATTTGATTTTTACGAAAATAAAATGAAATAAACTACTTATGAAACGAAAAAAAATAAATAATATTAATAATCAAATAATTACAACAACAAAAATAATGTTTTTTTCAATTAAATAAATAAAAAAAGGCTTGCTTAAAAAATAAGCAAGCCTCAAAATTAAATAAAATCAAGCAAAATTAAAATTTAATTTCTTTTTTTTACTCTTTTTTTGCTTTAAATTTTTCACCTAAAATTATTTCTAATACTTCGTCGCCTCTCGAAAGGGTCGCTTTTGCATCGCAAGTACCGTCGCCATAGTCCAAAACAATTGGTTCTTGGTCATTTATAACAAATTCAACCTTTCCACTTTCGGGAAATTTACAAGCTGCAGATTTGCGCAAAGGAACAGTTATTGTTTTTGTGTAAGTATTTCCATTCCAAGTAGATCCATTTTCATTTCCTGTAATTTGATACACATTATCCAAGTATGTGTGTGTGAGTGCGCCTTCAAGCAATTCGCGTGTGCGCGTTGAATTGCAGGTTATAAATGCTGTGCCATCAGGAGTTGTAATTTTTCCGCCAGTAATAGTTTGCGTGAAAGAAATGTGCAAATCGTTATTTAATCCATTGTTTGTTAGCACTTTAGTTCCCTCAATTTTGTAATCATCGATGTAGAAATCTTCAAAAGTAGTGGTGCGGGTTGCGCCTTGCAAATTCCAATAAGCGGTTTGCGTTACATGAATTTTTCCCCTATAAGTGTGCCCGTTTGGAGCAGTGCAATTTACTGAGCCAAAGTCGAGAGTTGCGCCATGAGGCCAGAAAGTTCCATTTTGGTTGGGGTGAATTGTAACGGTCATGCAAGCGAAGCCTGTTTTTTCTTCAGCTTTCATTTCCATACTAAAATTTGTAGCTTCTTCTATTTCAATAAGTTCAAACGCATTTTCAGTCAATTCAATATCTGACAAATCATCTGAATTTGCATCTAAAGTCGCTTCTTTTTCGCAAGCAGTAAATGTAAAAATAGCAAATGAAAAAAATGCTAACACGAATGATAATTTTAAATTTTTCATAAACCTTAAATTTAATTTATTAATACTGTAAAAAAAAAATAGTTATTTTAATTTGTTTAATAATATGATGCGTGAAAACAAAAAAGGTTTAATTTAAAAATAAAAAAATATCTTAAAAAACACTAAATAGCTAAAGATAAGCAAATTATAGATTCAACTTTTCTACTAAAATTTTCCATTTATTCAATTTTGTTTCAAAATTCATTTGGGCATTTGCTGGACTTGTAGAAGGCAAGCTTAAAAATTTAACATTTTGAACTGTTCCAATATACTTACGAAAATAGTTTTCCGAAGTTTTTCCGTTAAAAGCTATATAGTTGATATTCTGATATTTGAGACATAAATCTGCAATTTGATTTACAATTACATTTTGAATTGCAGCATCAGAGCTTCCTTTTCTTTGACAAGAAAAAATAGTGTCCCAAAGTCCTATCTTGCTTTTTTCCAACAAGTTAATTTTATCAGAATAATCATGAGAAAAATTTGTTTCAAAAAGAGAAAATAATATTTTCCAAAACGCATTATTTTTATTTCCGTAATATTCATGCTGTTGCAGCGATAGTTCACCGGGAATACTGCCCAAAACTAAAATTTTCGTATCTGGAAAAATAATAGGGTCAAACGATTGAATCATAGTTATTTAAAAGTTAAGGGTTAAAAGGTAGTTCTAAAAATTACCTTTTGAAAAAAAGAAATAAATTCAAAAATAGAAAGAATTAAAATAAAAGTATAAAATTTGGTTAAAATTCGATTTAATTAACTATATTTGACAAGCTAAATTCAAAGGTTTTCTTTGAGCAAAAGAACAATTATTTCATTCACAGTTAAGATATTACAAAATAAAATGATGAAAATGCAACTACTTCTTTTATTTCCATTTTTTCTGTTTTTCTGGTGCACCACTCCTCCCAAACCAATGGAGCAATCGGCAATAAATATATCCACTAATTTATTGCCTATCAATGAAATAGATGCAATATACTCAGAAAGCGATGTGCTGAAAGTAACTGAAATTCTTGAAAAGGGAAAAAAGAATGCGTGGTATAAAAAAGAATTAGGCGAAATTATTTTATTAGTTGGTAATGAGCTACTTGGAACTGAATATGTGGGTGGAATTTTAGATAAAAATAAAAGTGAACAACTTACCATCAATTTAAGTGCGCTTGATTGTGTTACTTTTGTAGAAAGTTGTAGTTCTTTATCGAGTTTAATAAAAAGTGAAAAAACTGATTTTGAAAGCTTTACAACAGAATTAAAAAAGATTCGTTACCGAAATGGAGTAATAGAATCGTATGCTTCACGCTTGCATTATTTTTCGGATTGGCTTTATGAAAACGAAAAAAGTGGAAAAATTAAGCAACTTTCGGCAGAAATAGCCAACACTCCTTATGCTGTTAATCTGTTTATAATGAGCCAGAACCATACAAAATATCCGCTGATAAATAGCGACAGCTTGTTGCAGGTTATACAAGAGAAAGAGAAAGAAATTTCGGCGCGGAAATATTTTTATATACCTGAAAATGAAATAAATAAATATAAAAAATTAATTCCAGACGGAGCAATAATTGCAATTACAACAAACTTTAAGGGCATCGAAATAGCGCATACGGGTTTTGCAATTCACCAAAATGGGGAGTTGCGCTTAATGCACGCTTCGAGCAAAAGTAAAAAGGTAGAAATTTCTGAACTAAGCTTGGAAAATATGCTCCTGGCAAACAAAAGTCAAACAGGAATTATGGTATCAAAACTTCTAAAATAAAAAAACTATGGGATTTTTAATTGAAATTTCGCTTATTGCTCTTGCTATTTTTATAGTTTTAGTGCTATTTGGCAGCCGCCTTTCGGCAAATGCGGCTAGCAGAGCCGGAAAAATAATCATGGAAATAGACAAAAAATACGAAAATTTTGTTCAAAAAAAGCTAACAATGTCTGTTTTGAAAAAATCTGACTTATCAATAGACAAAGAGCAAGTAAAACAGGAAGTTATGATTATTTTGAAACCGGATATAGAGGCGTTAATTTCGCAGATTTCGGCTACAAAAAACACTTCTGATGTAAAAATAGGCTACAATTCAAAGTATTTTCAAAATTTAAGTGCTTTGGCTGAAAAATATTACCGCATTACAAACGACCGAAACTCGGCAATCATGTCGAGCCAAGAAATAGAAGAGTTTTTTGAAGCTATCCGCACAGGAATAAATGCCGATTTGACCAAAAGGGTTTTGGATTTAGAGGCAGGAAATTTTTAAAGCAAAAGTACTGTTCTTTTTTTTATAATAATACAAAAATATTTTATTTTAACTCAACAAAATAAAATAGCCCACAAAATAAAAATTTTGCGGGCTAATTATTAAAAACCATCAGTTAAAATATTAAATTACTGCATTTTGCATAAATTTAAGCAATGGTTTGAAGTGTAAATAAAGCTCCCGGGTTAATGCACATCACAGGAATTTCGGAAGGATTTGAAATCATTTTTTGTTGTGAAGGGGTAATAAAAAATTCGCCTGCACCACGGCTTGGATAAATCATAATTAGAATTAAATTGGCATTAATTTCAGCGGCATATCTGTTGGTTTCGTCGGCTAAATAAGCACTGTCGCGTGTTGAAACATTGACAGTGTAGGAAACATTTTGTTTATCGAGTTTTCCTTTTACATATCCCAAGTTATTTTTTACGCGCTTAGCTAAATAAGTGTCGGCTTCGGTAGGAATCAAAATATTGATTTTAGAATTAAATTTTTTTGCAAAAAAGATAGCCCAATCGGTTTTTTGAATTGATTCGTGTTGCGAATCAAGCGGAAAAACAATATTATCGTACATTTCATTTACGGGTCCTTTGCTTTGGGTAAGCATAAACGGAACTGGCGAATGGTAAATAACTTTTAAGGCATTACTTCCGGTAAGGTGCTGAATTCCTTTTACACCATGAGTTCCCATAACTACAAAATTGGCAGAAATTTCACTTGCTACGGCTGTAATAGTGTCGTAAATATTACCTTGAACCGCCAAAATATCGGTAGAAAGTTTTTCTTCGCGTTCTATTCTGTCAGCCAATTCTTGAAGCCGATTTTGAGTTCCGGCTTCTATTATTTGGTCTTCGTAACGATTTTTTTTTCCTATAAAAATGAAAGGTTTTTCAATAACATGAAGCAAATTAATTTCGGCACCTATTTGCTTTGCCAAAAGCGTTGCATGTTGAATGGCAGCATTAGAAACCTCAGTAAAATCAACCGGTACAAGAATTTTATTCTTATCAGTATTCATAGCTTTTAGTTTTAGTAGTTGTTATTTTTTAGCAGTTTAAGATTCTAATTTTGTATATTGATAGCGACTAAAATTTAATAATCAGAGAAAATAGTTCTTTCAGTTTGTTAAATCTAGAATTTAAAAACCTGAAAAATAGGGTAAATTAACTGTTTTTTTTAAGTCGCCACTTTTTATACATTGTTAAATGGTTTAAATTAATAAAATAGATTTTCACGAAAACCTGCACTTTTTATAAAAAGCAAATCGTTTCGTTTAACTTTCAATGCAAGTTACAAAATTTATTTAATAATTCATAAAAAAATGAATGTTTTTTTTGTTTTTTTTATAAAAAATAAATTAAAATAGTATTTTGTTTTGAAGCAAAATATTATCTTACATCGAAATATATAATTAATAATATAATATTCAAACATTTAAAAACAAACCGCAAACAAAAAATTTAAAAATTCGATGAGTTAATTCGGGAATATTTTATTGAGTATTTGAGTGTTTCTACAAGCATATAGAATCTTAACAACGAGTAATGTAAGCAATTTTAGCTTATCTTTTTGCCTATGTGAAATATTGAGGTTATGCTTATTTTTTTATACATCTAGTACGATAATTACAAATAGGAAAGTATCAATATCCACTGTTAATCAATGATTTAATTCATATTTTAAATTTACTCATTTGGTGTATATAAAATTTATTTGTTACAAAAACGCTAAAAAAAGCGAATTTGATGTTTTTGATTAGAAAAAATCCACGAGATGTTGCTTTCTCGTGGATATTAAATTTCACAAATAGTAGTGAACCAAAATTAATTGTATATTATTTTGCCAAGTGCTTAAAAATAAGCAAATAGCAAAAGGTTTGCTCAAGAATAAAATAGCACTGGTGCTTAATTTGTAATTCAGATTGTGTTTTCAAAAAAAAGTGATTAAAATTTATAGCTTAACCCAGTAAATATTGTAAAATAATAAGGTCGGTAATAAATTGGGTAATTCTTATTTAAAGGCACCAATGAATATTTAAAACTGGGCTCTACATTCATATATACTTTGTGCCCAAATTTATAGGCAAAACCTAATCCTAAGTTGCTGTTGTAGATGAATT
>JAIFNL010000190.1 GCA_020047755.1 Bacteroidota bacterium | reverse complement strand
GTTACTGCTGCACAAACCGACACCGGAAAATGGATTTATGGTTTCTTAGTAGGTTTCCTTGCCATCATGGTAAGAGTACTCAATCCGGCTTTCCCCGAAGGTATGATGCTTGCTATTTTGCTTATGAACGTTTTTGCTCCGCTTATCGATTATTATGTAGTGAGTGCAAAAGTAAAAGGCAGACTTAAAAGAGCAAAAAAATTAGTTTCTCAAGCATAATTATTAAAAAAACAGAAAAATGAATACAAATAGTAACTTATATACATTTATTTACGCATCTGTTCTTGTAATACTCGTTGCTGCGGGGCTTGCTTTTACTGCTATTCAATTAAAACCTTTGCAAGATAAAAATATTAGAATTGAAAAAATGTCTAATATATTGAGTTCTGCAAACATTGAAAGCAATGCTCAAGATGCCGAAGAGAAATTTAAACAATACATTACAAGCAGCTATGCCGTAAATACAAAGGGTGAAAAGCTCGAAGGTGTTGATGCTTTTACCATTGATATGGTAAAAGTAGGTAAAGCCATTGGCAAAATAGCCGAACTAGGCGAAAGCAAAGAAGCAGAAAGTTTAAAAGCCGAACTTCAATTGCCTGTTTTTGAATGTACCAAAGAAGGTCAGATGTTTGTTATTTTTCCTTTGCGTGGAAAAGGTTTGTGGGGTCCTATCTGGGGATATATTTCTTTAGAAAGTGATTACAATACTATTTTTGGTGCTTCTTTCGACCACAAAGGCGAAACTCCTGGTCTTGGTGCCGAAATTTCTACCAAAGAATTTCAAGCTCAGTTTGTTGGCAAAAAAATCTACGAAGGTGAAGACTTGGTTTCGATAACAGTACACAAAGGAAGTGCTAAAGCTGCCGGTGATTTAAACCACGGTGTTGATGGCATTTCGGGCGGAACTATTACAAGTAAAGCCCTCGAAGCTATGGTGCGCGACTGCCTACACGGTTACGAATCTTTTCTTACAATCAAGAAAAGCGAAACAGCCAAAACAGAATAGGGAATAATGAATCGAGAACAGATTTTTCTCACAATTCATAATTCATCGTTAATAATTAACAATTAACAACTAATAATTAACAATTATAAAATGAGTTTATTTTCATCAAAAGATTTAAAACAGCTCACCAATCCGCTCAACTTAGAGAATCCCGTTACGGTGCAAATCTTGGGAATTTGTTCGGCTTTGGCGGTTACGGTTCAGGTAGAGCCGGCTGTTGTGATGTCTATTTCGGTTACGGCTGTTACTGCATTTTCAAACTTAATTATTTCTTTATTGCGAAATACTATTCCTTCGCGAATTAGAATTATTGTACAACTTGTGGTTATTGCAGCACTGGTTATTATTGTTGACCAAATATTGAAAGCTTACAATTACGAAGTAAGCAAACAACTCTCTGTATTTGTGGGCTTGATTATCACCAATTGTATCTTAATGGGTCGCCTCGAGGCTTTTGCTTTGGGCAACAAACCTTGGCCTTCGTTTTTAGATGGTCTTGGCAACGGTGCCGGTTACTCTATGATTTTGATAATGGTAGCAATAGTTCGCGAATTTTTTGGTTCGGGAAGTATTTGGGGAATCAAATTAATTCCACAGGCTTTCTATGATATGGGCTATGTAAATAATGGTATTATAATTTTGCCACCAATGGCGTTAATTCTTCTTGGCATTATTATTTGGGTACAGCGCATTAGAACTAAAGAATTAATGGAAGCTTAAAAAACGGTGCTTGTTTTCTTCAAAAAACAAGACACACTAAAACGAAAATAAAATGGAAGAATTAGTAAATATATTTATCAAGTCGGTTTTTCTCGACAACATGATATTCGCATACTTCTTGGGTATGTGTTCGTTTCTGGCGGTTTCAAAGAATGTGGAAACGGCTACCGGTTTAGGCATTGCTGTTATTTTTGTACAAGTTATTACTTTGCCGGTCAATTACCTTTTGGAAAAATACATTTTGAAAGAAGGCGCTCTTCAATGGCTTCTTGGCGATGCGGCTAAAGACATTAGCCTCGATTTCCTTTCGTTCATTATGTTTATTGCCGTTATTGCTTCTATGGTGCAATTGGTGGAAATGATAGTGGAACGGGTTTCGCCTGCGCTTTATTCGGCATTGGGTATTTTCTTGCCACTTATAGCTGTGAACTGTGCTATTTTAGGTGGTTCGCTGTTTATGCAAGAAAAAGAATTTGCTAACTTGGGCGAGGCTACTGTTTATGCTTTTGGTTCGGGCTTTGGTTGGTTTATTGCTATTTTAGGAATGGCTGCTATTCGCGAAAAATTAGCATATTCTAAAATTCCTAAACCACTCAAAGGAATTGGAATTACTTTTATTGTAACAGGTCTGATGGCGATTGCTTTTATGACCTTTATGGGTATTAAATTGTAATAACTGCTTAAAATCTTAACAAAATGATATTATTACAAGCTCAATTATCGACCATTCTTACTATTAGTATTATTGTTTTCTTTACTGCAATAATCATTTTAGTAGCAATGTTACTGTATGCCAAAGCAAAACTTTTGCCAACGGGCGAAGTAAAAGTAACTGTAAATGGCGAAAAAGAATTAATCGTTTCGCCAGGTGGAACTTTACTTTCTACCTTGCAAGAGAATAAAATATTACTGCCTTCGGCTTGCGGCGGCGGCGGCTCGTGCGGTATGTGCGAATGTAAAGTGCCCGAAGGCGGCGGAAACATTCTGCCTACCGAAAAAGGCTTCTTCACTCGCAAAGAGCAACAAACCTTTCACCGTTTGGCTTGCCAAGTAAAGGTACGCAACGACATGAAAATTGAAATTCCTGCCGAAGTAATGGGCGTAAAAAAATGGGAGTGCGAAGTGATTTCAAACGACAACGTGGCTACTTTCATCAAAGAATTTGTAGTGAAATTGCCAGAAGGCGAAAAATTAAATTTCCGCTCGGGTGGTTACATTCAAATAGATGTGCCTAAAATAGATGTGCCTTTCAAAGATATGAACGTGGCTACCGAATATCGTGGCGACTGGGATAAGTTCAATATGTGGAACTTGGTAATGAAAAACCCTGAGCCTACGTATCGTGCTTACTCTATGGCAAATCACCCTGCCGAAGGAAACATAGTAATGCTCAACATTCGTATTGCTACTCCACCGTGGGATAGAGCCAAAGGTGCTTTTATGAATGTAAATCCAGGTATTTGCTCATCGTATATTTTTGGTTTGAAACCAGGCGATAAAGTTACCGTTTCGGGTCCTTATGGTGAGTTCTTCATCAAAGATACTAAAAACGAAATGATGTTTATAGGCGGTGGTGCTGGAATGGCACCGATGCGTTCGCATATTTTCGACCAATTTATGACTCAAAATACTGACCGCAAAGCTACTTTCTGGTACGGTGCTCGTTCGCTGAGAGAGGTTTTCTACCAAGACCACTTCGACAAGATTGCTGCCGAACACCCAAACTTTAAATGGAGCTTGGCTCTTTCTGAGCCTCTGCCCGAAGACAACTGGACTGGACCAACCGGTTTTATTCACCAAGTTATTTTCAACAATTATCTGAAAAACCATGAGTCGCCCGAAGATATCGAATATTATCTTTGCGGTCCGCCTATGATGAACTCAGCAGTTGAAAAAATGCTTTACGATTTAGGTGTTCCTAAAGAAAATGTAATGTTCGACGACTTTGGTGCTTAAAAAAGTAGAATTTTAAAAATATTCTTTTAAAATTCAGAAATAGAATCTATTCATAAAGTCTATATTAATCATTAACTACGGCATTTACACCGTAGTTAATGAATGAATACAGTGGGCTTTAGCCAGAAACGTAGAGTTAAGTGGCTAAAGTCCATTTTTTTTGCACCGACCACTAGAACACGCTATGTATTATTCTTTACAAACAGACCTTGCTAATAAGTAACGATTAAAGATGAATGTTTTTTCAGAGGGAAATAAGTTAAGCGGTTGTGGTATTGTAAACTATTTCCACTATTTTTCTATCGCTTTACAATTACCCCATTAGTTTGTTTTATTTGCTAACTGTCCGCAGGCAGCGTCAATGTCTTTGCCTTTGCTTCGGCGCACGTTTACAATCAGGTTTTTGCTTTCCAAGAAGTCAGCAAATTTGTTCATGTATTCATTATCAGTGCCCTGAAATTCAGAATCGGTAGCATTGAACTCTATCAGGTTGATTTTGCAAGGAGCAATTTTAGAAAACTTAGCTAGTTTTTTGGCATCAGCTAAACTGTCGTTTACCCCTTTTAGCATCAAATATTCGTAAGTTATACGTTTGCCGGTTTTTTTATGAAAATAGGTAATTGCCTCTGACAGCAATTCCAAATCTTGCGTTTTGTTTATGGGCATCAACTCGGTGCGTTTGCTGTTGATAGCAGTGTGCAGCGAAATAGCCAATTCAAATTTAATATCGTCGTCGGCAAGTCGCTTGATGTTTTTTACAATGCCCGAAGTGGAAACCGTAATGCGCTGTGGCGACATAGCCAGCCCGTCTTCGGAAGTAATATATTCGATTGATTTTAAAACGTTTTCGTAGTTTAAGAGAGGTTCGCCCATTCCCATATACACAATGTTGGTGAGTTTGTGTCCGTATTCTCTAAATGACTGTTTATTAACCCATGCCACTTGGTCGAAGATTTCGGCAGCTGTTAAGTTTCTTTGCATTTTGAGTTTTCCGGTAGCACAAAAAGCGCAAGCCAAGTTGCAACCCACTTGCGACGAAACACAAACCGTAGTGCGGCTTCGCGAAGGAATCAAAACGCTTTCTATCACATTGCCATCGTGCAGTTTAAATGCTGTTTTGATAGTTCCATCGGAGCTTTTTTGGCTTGCAATAGGCGTTAGAGTTTGAAATTCGTATTGTTCGGCTAATAAAGTACGAATTTTGAGCGAAATATTGGTCATTTCGTCAAAACTAGTAACGGCTTTTTTCCAAACCCATTCGTTAATTTGTTTTGCACGAAAGGCTTTTTCGCCATTTTTGAGCAAAAACTCTGCTATATCTTGAGTACTAGCTGTACGTATTTCTATTTTTTCTGGCATTTATTTTTTCGTTAAGCCGTGTTTTATTACTTTACATTCAATTTACAAACTTTGTAAAAAATAATAAACTTTTGATAGCGTAAAAAAATGGTTACTTTTAAAAAAAGTTAGCTAAGATTGTAAACTCTCCAATTTTTCGATATAAATTAACAATTGAACAATTGAACAATATAACAATTTGTTATTAGAATTTGGGGAAATTTGCGTAATTTTACTTTCCTTAGAATTTCGGTTACTATCAAGTTTTTATAGTGTTTCTATTAAAGAATAGTAATCAAACGCATTGTAAATAGATTCGCGGCTACATGTTTGGTTTACTTCGTACTCACCAATAGAAGTAAGTAGCGTGAAATTCACTTTCTGCTTTTCGTTCTTTTTGTCGTGTTGCATCAATTCGTACAAAATTTCGTATTCGTTTTTTTCGAGTTTCAATCGTCCGAAAATTTTAATGATAAAATTAACCACTTCATTCAATTGGCTCAAAGGCAGTGCATTTTTCTTGTATGAAAGGTGCATTTCGCAAATAAGTCCTTGTGCCACAGCCATTCCATGCGAAATGGGTGTTTTTTTTGTATTGTTGAAATACGATTCGAAGGCATGACCAATGGTATGCCCAAAGTTCAAGGCTTTGCGCACGTGCACTTCTCTAAAATCGGCTTGCACAAAGTCATTTTTGATGAAAATAGATTTAGATACTTGCTTTTGTAAACTTTCAAAATCGATGTTGGTAATATCTAGCTCTTGTATTTTTTTCCAATGTGAGGCACTGTAAATAAGCGAATGCTTAATCATTTCGGCAAAACCGGCAAGCAAATGCTCTTTGTTGAGGGTTTTAAGAAAAGCATAATTCACAATTACATAGTCGGGGGTTTTGAACAAACCAATTTCGTTTTTCAAACCTAACAAATTGATTCCTAGCTTGCCACCAATAGAAGCATCAACTTGCGAAAGCAAAGTAGTAGGAATGTTCATAAAACTAATTCCACGCTTGAAGGTTGCTGCTGCAAAGCCGCCCAAATCGCCAATCATTCCACCACCCAAATTGATAACCAATGAATGCCTGTCGGCACCATTTTGACTCAATTCTTCCCAAATTTTCACAAGAGATTCAGAATTTTTATGCGCTTCACCTTGTCCGATAACAATAACATGTGCCTTCGAAATAGCAGGAATATCAATAATTACAGGCAAACAGAGTTTGTTAGTATTCTCATCTACAACGATAAAAATTTTTCTTTCAGAAAATTGTTCTAAAACATGTTCAATGTCAGCTTTTAAATTGTCTGAAATAATTATTTTTGACCCCAATGAAGAAATTTGCATTTGTCGTTTTTTTTATAAAAAATGTACTAAAAATATCTTTTTTCAACTATTTAGAATGATAGCTACTTTATAGTTTGTTGCGGTTTAATTTGAATTTATAGTATTCATATTCAAAATAATAAAAGAATTAAACGCAACAAAATTAAATGTAAAGATACTAAAATTTCTAAATTAATCCTAAAAAAATTAAAATAAATAATTTTACAATTAAAAACCAATAAAAAATGATTTCTTTTGAAAACACCGAAATTGCTTTTCGACGTAAAAGTAAATTTCAACTAAAAAAAGCTTATTTTTTGTTTAAAATTATTGCAAGTAGTAATTTGGTAAAGATTAGCCAAAAGCTTGTATTGTTGGCAACTACGCTGCATATTCCTATCAAGTGGGCTATAAAACCTACCATTTATTCGCATTTTTGCGGCGGCGAAACAATACAAGAGAGTTTGCCTACTATTCAAGATTTGGAAAAATACAATGTAAAGGGAATTTTGGATTATTCGGTAGAGGGAAAAGAATCGGAAGAAGATATTAAAGCAGCTTTGGAGGAAACACTCAAAACTATCAAAAATGCGAAAGAGTCTGGAAATACGCCTTTTGCTGTATTTAAACCTACGGCTTTTACTTCTCATCACATTTTGAAAAAAGTAAGTGAAGGCGGCGCACTAACGCCTGAGGAGGAAAAAGAGGCTCAAAAATTTAGAGACCGCGTCAATATTCTTTGTAGCGAGGCTTTTCATTTGGATATTCCTATCTTAATCGATGCCGAAGATGTTTGGTTTCAGCGATTTATCGACGATACGGTAAACAGCATGATGGCTCTTTATAACAAAGAAAAAGCCATTGTTTTCAATACTTTCCAAATGTACAGAGTAGATAGATTGGATTATTTGAAAAAATCGTATGACATGGCGGTTGCCGGAAATTACTATTTGGGCGCAAAATTTGTGCGTGGTGCCTACATGGAAAAAGAGCGCGAGCGTGCCAAAGAAGGCGGTTATCCTGACCCTATTCAGCCTACAAAAGATGCTACCGACAACGATTTCAATGCTGCCTTGAAGTTCTCAATGGATCACATCGACCGTATTTATATTTTCAACGGAACGCACAACGAGTACAGCAGCCAATATTTGCGCCAACTAATGGAAGAAAAAGGAATTGCTAAAAACGACCCAAGAGTTTATTTTTCGCAACTTTACGGAATGAGCGACCACATTTCGTTCAACTTAGGTTACGCGGGTTATAATGTGGCAAAATATGTTCCTTACGGTCCGGTAAAGCACGTGTTGCCTTATCTTTTCAGACGCGCAGAAGAAAATACTTCGGCAAAAGGACAAACCGGCAGAGAGCTTAGTTTGATTCTTACCGAAATGGAAAGACGCAAAAGACTTCCGGCTGTAATTAATTAAGAATTAGGAATTA
>JAIFNL010000112.1 GCA_020047755.1 Bacteroidota bacterium | reverse complement strand
CACTTCTTTTTTATTTCCCTTCCACTATTGCTATTTCTTCATCGGTCAATTCATACAATTTATACACCATTTTATCTATTTCTGTTTCTAATTTTTTGGTGTCGGCTTGTGGGTTTTCTTTTTTCAGGGTTAAGATTTTTTCTACTTTTTTGATTATTTCAAGTTGTTTTTTATTTGACGCTTTGCATATTGGCAATTTAAATAATTGAATAGGTTTTACTTCCGGAAATATTCTATTATCTTCATTTACCAAATCATGATAAATAAAATCCATTAATTTTGAATTTAGCAAAGCTAACAAATAAAGATATTTTACATTTGATTTTTCAGGTAATTGAACAATTAAACCGCTTTTTAAACAATACCATTTTTCTTCATCGTAAGCCGCAATTATCCTATTTGCTGTTTGACGAATTAATATTTTAGGCTTTTCAAATAACTTTATGCGTCTTGGCCAATTTAAACTATACCAGAAAATTTGACCATTTGCAGCTTCTCTTCTTTTGATTAACTGGTCTTTATATTTAATTATTTCTTTTTCAATTTTGGGATATTCAGTTATATCTACATCATTGGTTAAATAAATAATTTTTTTATTTGAAACAGGCTCTAAATAGTATCTGTTAATTTCACCACCAATGACAAGTTTTTTAAGTATCTTTTCTTCAAAATTTAGCTGTATAATTTCTTCATTTTTATAAACATATGCTTTATCTAAACCTGAACTAACACCAGTTGCGACATCTTCTGCAATTTCTTTTAAAGTCGGGAATTTAAAACATTTATCTAATAATTTTCTATTTACTTTATACTGAAATGAAAATGATTTATTTGATTTTAAAATTTCATTGTCAATAAAAAAACCTGTTGATTTTAAATGCTTTTCAAATTCATTCCTATTTAACGCTGTTATGTCATTATACCAAATCTTTTTAAACTTAGTAAATTTGGAAAACCCAACAATACAGGTCGGTGCCGCAACATCTGGAAAAACATTATCACCTAAATTGATAACTTTATAAAGAGAATAATTTGAAAGAATTTGTTCTCTCGTTTTTTCAAATTCAATTTGATATAAAAAACTTGAAGGTATTATAAAATTACAAAAATTATTCGATATTAATGATGCTATTCCGAAGAAATAGTTGAAAGCTTCTGGTGTTCTTACATGAATGGTTGAATAAGCTTTCTTAAAATATTCCTTTTCAGTGTTTGAAAACGAAACTCCATACGGCGGATTTCCAATAACCACATCAAATCCAACAAAATCGCCTTCTTCATTCAAAACTTCGGGAAATTCAAAACGCCACTCAAAAGCATTATTTGTTTCATAAAATGTTTTTTCATTTTCTACTTGTTCTTTAACTTCTTGAAGCTCTTGCCCTAAACGTTGTTTCTCGTCTTCTCTTTTTTTCTTGCTTCCTCCGTAGTCTTGTTCCGGCTCGTGCATAAAAAAGCCGTTTTCTGGAAATTTATAATCGTATTCCTGTTTTAGTTTGTAAAATTTTTGTAGTGTTGGATTTTTTTGTTGAATTGTAGTTATGTAATTGCTTTTTATTTCTTTAATTAATTTTTCAATGTCGTTTTTTGCTTTTTTATCCGTGCTTTTTTTGTAGGCTTCAACGGCGTTTTGATACGAAAAGATTGTCCATTTTGAAGCTTTTGCAATATTTTTCAAACTGCTATCTAAAGGAAAACGACTTATTAACGAATTTCCGGTTTTAATATTAATGTCTATGTTGGGCAACGTTTGCAACTCTAAATCTGCCAGATTTTTCGGAACAATATAATACGCATTTTTCAATAATTCTATCCACAAACGCAGGCGACAAATAAGAACAGATTTTGGGTTGATGTCCACACCAAACAAACAGTTTTCGATGATGTTTTGTTTTTCGTGAAACAAGGTTTCCTGAACTATTTGCAACGATTTTGGCGGTTTGTTATCATCGCCCAAAACATATTCAAAAGGTCGGTTGGTTCGTTTGTTTAAAATTATCAGTTCGTCGTTATCAACTGTTACTTCATATTCAATTGGGTTTCTTTCGCTGTCGGTTAAAATATTGAGTTCGCTTTTTATTGCAATCATTTCATTTAAAGCTGAAACCAGAAAATGCCCTGAACCAACGGCAGGGTCGCAAATCTTTAATAAATTTACATGAGAGTTGAAACGCTGAATATCCTCTTTTTTGAAATAGCGCGAACAATAACTTTTAACATCGTCGAACGTATCTATTTCTTTGTTTTCGAGGTCTTTAAATTTTTGAGCTACTGCACGGCGAATGGTTTCGCGGCTCATATACATGGTTATAAACCCGGGTGTAAAAAACGAACCGTCTTTGTAACCGTTTATTTTTTCAAATATCAAACCCAACACCGAAGCATTGATAATGGTTTTGTTGTCTTCTTGAATTTGGGCACTGGTATCGCTCGAAAAATTGTATGCCGACAGGAATTCAAAAATATAATCGAGAGTTTTTTTATTACCTTTCAATCTATTACCGTTTGTATCTTTTAATACGGTTTGACTATAAATAGGTAATTCTAATCTTGATTTTAAATTTCCGATACTAAAATGTTCAAGTTCTAATGGCGACCATTCAAAGAGCGAACTGTTTAAATAGGGAACATATCTGAATTTTTCTTTTAAATAGGAATCTCTTTTATCTGGTTTTTCAGCCAAAACTTCAAAAAAAAGTTCTTGTAGCTCTTGGAAATCTTTTATTTTTTCTGAATTTAAAAACAAATAATCCCGATTACCATTATGATATTTTATCAACTGACTTTCTAATAATTTTAAAAATAAAATTCTATTTATCCAAGTAATACTCAATTCAAGAAAAATAGAAAAGAAATCGTTTGGGTTTGTTCCTTCGTAAATGGTTGTTAATGTTTTAGTATTAAACATACTATTTCTGTTGGCTTTATAATTTATCGCATTTTCAATTAATGAACCTTCATTTATTTCGTTTTCTTTTTTTCTTGTAATGATTTTTTTGCTGCCTTCGGGCTTTTCTTCCAAACCAATGATATGCAACAATTCATTATAAAAATCCTTATTTAATGAATTGCTGTCGTTTGCAAAAGGCTTTTTTAAAAGATGTTCGGGCGAAAGAATTTTGTATAAATCAATCAGTTGTTCGTCGTCTGTATGGTTGTTGTTGAAAGCAATTTTTTCAAAATCTTTGAAATTGAAATGAATGCAATGAATTTCTTCCGTGAGTTCTGAAATTATTTTTTGAGCTTCCAAGTAAAAAAATGGATTATCTTTTGAGCTTTCAATCTTAGTTTTGTAGAGCTTTTGAAATTTAGTGTTGCGGTAAAAATGTTTATCAAAATCGTTTTCATCGAAAATAAACCAATCGTAAACATTGTTTGCAATCAAGTGTTTGATTTCGATGTTTTTATGTTCTTCCCGTTCTTCAAAATAATAAAAAATAAGTTCCCAAAGTGCTTTTACATTGCAGTTTTCAACCGAAATCATTTCCGATAAATTTGCAGGTTTTTTGGCTTCAATTATTACCCCGATGGTATCTGATACAGATTTTCCGTTGTGAATAACCAAATCTTTGCGTTTATTGATATTTATTTCGTAAAGATTTTTATACCAAGTATCTTTTAAAAAATCGGAAACAATATTTTTAAAATGTTCTTCGTGTTCGCCTTTTTTCTCAGCTTTTTCAGCTTTCTCAAAAAGGGTTTTCATATTGGTTTTGAAGGTTTCAATCTGAATGCGTGTAACATTCTGTTTCAGATATGCTTTGCTTAGTGATTTAGTGTAATTTATTATTTGTAGTTTCATACTTTCATCAAATTATTACGTTTTTTCATTCAGTCGTGAAAAATATCACTAGTCCGATTTTACAACAAATATATAAACAATTTAACAAAACACAAAAAAACGCCTGAAAAGCTGTACTAAATTATTCGTGCATTCGTGGTAAAAAAACAACTATCAATTATAAAAAACCTTATTAACTTATCAAAAAATATCTCCTCTTTTTGATTACTATGCGTTGCCAAAGTTTCCCATTGTTTGGAGCAAACCGCCTAGTAGGTGCAGCGAAAAACTCGTGGGAGCAATTTCTGCCTCACTGCCTTATTCGATTGTGGGCACTTCTTTTTATCATTGTTTATCAAGTAAAGATTTTTTCATTTTTTTTATCTGACAACCTTATCAAGTAAAGATTTTTCCGTTTTTTTTACTTGATAGTCTTATAAAAATAATTCATAAAGTTGCTCATTTATATAATAATTTGTTTTCCAGCGTTTTTCCTTTTTTAATAAATCTAATTTTATCAATTTGTTTAGATAATCCATTGCCGTTGGTTTGCTCACTTGTAAATCGTTCATAATAAACTCAATTTTTGTATAGGGGTGTTTGAATAAATTTTCAACTAAATCCTTTGAATACATTTTGGGATATGTTTCTTTTATTTTTTCAATATATTGTTCCATTAATAATTTGATTTTCTGTATCAATTCAATCGTTGATTTAGAAGTTTCAGTTACACCGTTTAAAAGCCAAATTAACCAATTTTCATAATCATTATTCGTTCTAATATTTTGTAAGTGTCTATAATATTCTGCTTTATTTTGAATAATGTATTTACTTAAATATAACACCGGTATATCAAGTAATTGTTGTTGAACCAAATACAAAATATTTATTATTCGACCTGTGCGACCGTTACCGTCATAAAATGGATGAATACTTTCAAACTGGTAATGAATTATGGGCATTTTTAAAAGTGGGTCAATATCATGTAAATCGCTATCATTTATATACAATTCAAGGTTGGACATTAAATCCACAATTGTGTCATAATGTTGTGGCGGTGTATATACGGTTTCTCCTGCCGAATTTTTTAAAGCCGTTCCAGGTAATTTGCGAAATCCCTTTTTATTGGGTTCAAGTTCTCCATGTATTTCTACAATGTTGTTTGATGTGAGCAAATGATGTTTTCGAACGAGTTCAAAACCTTGCTTTAACGCCTTCGAATAATTCTGAACTTCCTTTGTGGCAATATTTGCAATAGTATCAGCCACATCGGCAAGAAATAATTCATCATTTGTAGTTACGATATTCTCTATTGCCGAACTGTCTTTCGCTTCCTGTAATCCCAAAGTATTTATCAAGATGATTTCATTCGGAATCGTTTTTGCTTCTCCTTTTAGTTCTGCTAAAGCTCTACTTGCATTATTTAAAGCTCGTAAAACAAGTTTTGTTTCAATATCCTGTCTGGGCGGTAATTTCTGTAGTTCAAAGTTCTCCATAAATAATGTCAGATTTTAATGTCCATATACAAAAGATAAAAGCAACAAAAGATTAGCTAAATTACATATTACAAGACCTATAATAATATGTAAACCCCAATTTTTAATATGTATTATTCTAATGAATGAAAATTTACTAAATACCAATAAATTAATGATGTATATTAAAACTGGAACAATCATTAATGTAAAAATAAATCCAAAATATTTCTCAACCTTATCAGCAAAATACATTAAATGAAGATAATAAAATATCATTGTTAGTATAGCAGGTATATATATTTGAGTAAATGATTGTTTTTTTCTATTCGTTACCATAAAACATGAGTTTCAATTGCACAACCACTAGATTACTTACCCTAAGAACCGCACCCAGCGGCTTTCACTCTTTTTTTTACAGCAAAATTATACAATTTTGATGAGTAATCAATGCTTTTCTAGTTTTTTCTTTGCTTTTTTTTAGCTTTAAGCTGCAAAAGTCTTGGTTTTTAGTAACTTTTTCAGTAGGTAGGTTACGTCAGGTTTTAGTCATCGTATCAATTACCAGCATTAACCGTTAATCGTTAAACATTAAACATTAAAAAAAAACCTTAGTAACCAAGCCAATCCCCACCATATCAAAACCTTATTCGCTTATTGATATATAAAATAGAACCACAATTTTTTACAGCCCACCTGTTAGGTTTTGCGTGATGCACACCCGTTTAATTATCAAAATTATATCTTTTTATAACTAGGCGTAGCATTTATGCTACGTTTATTAAATTTCGATTTGGCTTGGGCTTTAGCCCTTAAGATTGTTAGTTATTGTTCGTCTTATTGAAGTTGCCCACTAGTCCCTGCCCGCTATATTATGTTAATGTTTTATATGCCACAAATGTAAGTTTTTTTAGAATACGAATTGGAACATATTTTCACCGATTTTATTCTTTACTATTTTAGACATAAATTTAAAAGTAAAATTTACTTTAAAAATGGCAAAATTTCTTTCATTCTATTTTCCCAAACTTTATATTCGACCGTATCGTGATGAACTCTACAAAGATATTGTAATTCTTTTTTTACTTCAACGTCTTCAATTACTAGACTATTCAGGCGAGAGCGGATCCTGATATTATTTTCAATAAAATCTTTTATTTTACTTTCCATTATTTCTCTTTCTATAATACTCCCCAAAATTAAGACCAGTTGTATAAATAAAAAAAAAGAATTAATTTTGGGAACTTATGAAACCAAGCAGAAGAAAATTTACAGCGAGCTTTAAAGCTCAAGTGGCTCTCGAAGCCCTCAAGGAAAGAGAAACGATGTCGGAGTTATCCAAGCGATTTGAGGTTCATTCAAACCTTATAACACAGTGGAAACAAGAGTTTTTAGAAAGAAGTTCAGAGCTTTTTGAAAAACAAACTCCCGTTAAAGTAGATGAAAAAGAGCAAGAAAAACTCTATGCCAAAATCGGTCAATTAGAAATGGAACGCGATTTTCTAAAAAAAAACTTGAAGAAATTGGGACAATGAAAGAGAGAGAGCAATTGGTCGAGAATCGTCAGAAAAGTAAGCTAAGTATCAGAAAACAAAGCAATTTGCTTTCTATTCATCGCAGCAATCTCTACTATAAAAAGGTAGGCGAAAGTGCTGAAAACCTTGAAATAATGCAATTAATGGACAAGCATAATTTAGAGCACCCTACACATGGCGTTCTTCGTATGCAAGATTTTTTGGAGGCACAAGGTTTTTTTGTTAATGAGAAGAGAATAAGGCGTTTACTTCGGAAAATGAACATCATGGCAATCTACCCCAAACGAAATTTGTCCAAACCGGGAGATGTGAAGTACAAATATCCTTATTTGCTTAGAAATCTGACAATTGACCGACCAAACCAGGTTTGGGAAATAGACATAACTTACGTTGCTATGCAAAAAGGTTTTATGTATTTGACTGCCATAATTGATGTGTATAGTCGCTACATCGTAGGCTGGAGTTTGTCCAATTCACTTGTGGCAGAAAATAGTCTTAATACATTGAAAGAAGCTATTTTAGCGCATGGAAAACCGGAAATAATGAACAGCGACCAGGGCAGTCAATTTACGTGTGCCTTGTGGGTAGAATATCTTAAAGATGAAGGAATAAAAATAAGTATGGATGGAAAAGGAAGGGCTTTGGACAATATCTATATTGAGCGTTTTTGGCGCACTATAAAGCAAGATTGCCTCTATTTACGCCCTGCCTCTGATGGCAAAGAACTTTATAAACATATTTTAGATTTTATGAAATTGTACAATACGGTAAATACGCATCAGGGTATAAACAGGGAAATCCCCATAAATAGATATAAAATGGTGGCTTAATGAATGAATTTGAGTAATTTAAAAACTTTTTTTGAGTTTTTTTAGGCATATTTTCTTAAAAGAACCATTAAAAAAGTCCCGAAAAAAATTTCGGGACAGGTTCTCCTAAGGTCAGATTATTCCTGAAAAGTTGCTCTCCAGCAGAGCTTTTGTTCGCTTAGTCTGACG
>JAIFNL010000073.1 GCA_020047755.1 Bacteroidota bacterium | reverse complement strand
CCTGCAAATGCAATTTTGCTAGGAGAAAATCCATTTTCAACAGCTTTTAGTACTTCATTTCCACTTACACAATCAGCTCCAAAGCCTTTTTTTTGAATTAAATTCAAAATTCGGTTGTTTGAGTTGGCTTTTAAGGCATAATGTACTGAAAAATTGTATTTTTCACTTGCTTTTTTTACTGTGCTGAGCGTTTTTTCCAATAATTCGACATCATAAAAATAGAATGGAGTTTCTATTTGTTTGAATTTTTCAATTAACGTTTTTGAAAACATAACTTTTTAGTTAATAGTTTTATTTATAATTTGATAGTATAACTTGTAAGTAAGCAAAATTCCAAAAAAAGTAGCAAAATAGAGCAATTCTTTTTTTTAGAAATTCTAAAAAAATGAATTATTCTTAAAAAAAACTACTTTCTTTAAAATTTAGCACCAAAATATTTTATTCCGAAAATAAATGCTTGCTCAATAATTCTAATGCTTCTTGCTTGTCTTTTGTATTGATTAACAAAGAGATATTATGTTTGCTTCCACCGTAAGAAATCATTCGCAAAGGAATATTTCCAAGTGCTTCAAATACTTTTAGAGCAACTCCGGTTTTTTCGGCAATGAAATTACCCACCACACAAATAATTGTTTGGTCGTGCTCTACCGTAATATTTGAATATTTTTCTAGCTCATTTCCAATACTTTGCAAGTTTTTAATATTATCAATCGTTACCGAAACCGAAATTTCAGAAGTGGTAATCATATCGATTGAGGTTTCGTATTTTTCAAAAGTTTCAAACACTTTGCGCAAAAATCCATGCGCCAAAAGCATACGAGCCGAATTTATTTTAATGGCAGTAATTCCATCTTTTGCAGCTACGGCTTTTATTCCATCACCGGTTTCGTTTCGTGTAATGAGTGTTCCGAGGGCTTCGGGCTGGAGCGTGTTTTTCAAAAGTACCGGAATGTCTTGCAATTTGGCGGGTAAAACGCTTGCGGGGTGTAGAATTTTTGCTCCAAAATAAGCCAATTCAGCCGCTTCGTCGAACGAAAGCTCCCTGATTGCACTTGTATTTTTCACATAACGCGGGTCGTTGTTGTGAAAACCATCGATGTCAGTCCAGATTTGAATTTCATCGGCTTTAATGGCTGCTCCAATCAACGATGCCGAATAATCACTTCCGCCGCGTTGTAAATTGTCGATTTCTCCGTACACATTTTTGGTTATAAAACCTTGAGTAACAATGATTTCAGCTTCAGGAAAAGCTTTGATTTCGCGCTTAAGATTTTCTTTGATATAAAAGTAATCCGGTTCATCGTCTTTTCCTATTCTCATAAAATTTAAGGCACTTACAAGAACAGCATTTACTTTATTTTCAATTAGATGCAAATAAAATAAGTTGGTTGAAATAATTTCGCCTTGTGCCAAAATGCGTTTTTCGGTTCGTACCGTAAAAGGCGAATCTACAAGCGATTTCAAGGTATCAAAGATAGTAATTAATATATCATTCGCCTGCTTTTTATATTCCGAAATTTTGTAAAGTTCGTCTAAAAAAACCGTATATCTTTTTTCCAAATTTTCAATTTCGCGAAAGGCATCGTTTTTTTGCTTCTTCTCGGCTAAATTTGAAATTTCGACAAGCTTGTTTGTTGTGCCTGAAACGGCTGACAATACTACAATTTTGCGGTTTCCATCGCAAATAATATTGGCTACATTTTTCATTCTTTCGGGTGAGCCTACCGATGTTCCTCCAAATTTTAGAACTTTCATAATTTGTTTTTTTATATAAAATGCAATTTTTATTAAATCTCTTATTTACAACAACTTAGTAATAAATCAGTTAGGTTGTTTTTTTTCAAAAAAAATTGCAACTACTTAAAAGTAATTGCAATTTAAAATATTTTTCGGTTCAAAAGTATAAATTTTTCTTCAAATACACTCTTTTTCTATCGAATTGTAAGTTATTTTTTTGTTAATTAGTTCAAATCCACATTTCCGTATTTTGTTTCGATGTCGATGGTGGCTTTTGCAGAGTTGTCTTCGCCTACTAAACCCCAGTATTTTGTGCGTGTTGTTTCTTTAATTTTGCTCAAGTTTTTCGATTCGGGCACATTTACATTTGCGTATTGTGCTTCGGCGTTTAGTTTGTACGAAACCGTGGGATCGATGCCTAAATTAATTGAACCATAAGAATTTACGATTTCAATCTTCTTAAAATCATTTGAAATTTTTTCTACTCCAGTGTTCGTGTATTTGGTTTCTAGTTTCAAAATTTGCTTAACTAGCTCTATTTCAATGTCAGCATAAGCCGATGTTGTTTTGAAGGCATTCACAGTGCCAATTTTGTAACTATCATATTTTGAGTCGGCTACCATTAAGTTAGCTGATTTCACTCCTAGTTTTGAGTATTTTGAGCTCGAAATAATTGCATTTGCATCGCCAATTGAAAGTTTTGAATAACTCAAATCGAGCTTTATATAGTTGCAATTGTCTATTCTACTGCTTTTTGAATATTGTAAATTAATTACTCCGTAAGGTTTTGTGTTGTCGCCCGAAAGCATATTTATTTTGAGTGCTCCATATTTAACTGTAACATTAAATTTATTTGAAAGCTCGTTGATAAAAACGTCGCCAAATTTATTTTCTAAATTTAGAACTAAATTTTTCGGCATTTTTACTTTGTAGGTAATGCTAAATTCTACGTTGCTGAAGCTTCCTTCTAAATCGGTTTTCCCAAAAATATCGTCGCCTGATTTAGTGAGACTTATCGAAATTTTCTTCATCACTTCTTCTGCTTTTGAGGCACTTGAAGCTTCTACTTTGATGAATACTTCTATTTGCACTGAGTTTTTGTCCCAATTTTCAATGTCAATATCTCCGTATTTGTTCTCCAAATTTACAACAGAATTATCTGAAGTAGTGAAGGTTTCTTGTACTTTTTTAGTAATTTCTTCGGCATTAATAGTTACTACAAAAATAAGCTGAAAAAATACCAACAAGAATAGCTGATAAAATAATTTTGTTTTCATGATTTTATATTTTAAGAGTTTATAATTTTCTTATTTTGAAGATATTGTATAAAAAGAAGATAAAAAAATCAACAATTTTCTTTTACCTTAGCTATTACTTTGTTCAAAAAATCGGAACGCTCTTGCATATTCATAATCATTGCGTTGATTATCAATTTGTTTTGGCTGTTTTGTTTCAATTCGTTTTCAAGTTCTAAATAGCTGGTTTCAAAGTTTTTAAGCTCATTTAAAATTTCTTTTTTATTTATATCTGAATTTTTACAATTCAATTGTTGAAATTCAGAAAGTTCTTTGGTAAAATTTGTTTGATAATAATACTGAACTTCATAAAAATCGGAATTTGCCAATTGTACCGACGAATTTGAATTTGTATCTTTAGTTAATCCGCTGTAAATAAGGCTTGCTAAAACAGCAGAAAAGATTAAAAAAATAAAAACAGCAGCGAAACTGTACCTTTTTTTGAATCTAAAAACAGATTTTTTTGGTTCTTGAGCTTTCATTTTGTTGAAAAAACGTTCAAAATGTTCAACATCAGGCTCTTCTGAGTCGAATAATTTGCTATTATTTTTTATAAAATCTTCCATTTTGTTAATTTTTTTAGTATTTGTGGTAAAATTGGTTCATTACTTATTTTCGTTCAAAATTGAAACGAGTTTTTGTTTTGCTCTTGTAAATTGCGACCTCGATGCTGAGGCTGTAATTCCAAGTATTTCAGCTATTTCGCTGTGGTCGTAGCCTTCGAGCAGGTAAAGCGAAAAAACAACTCTAAAGCCATCGGGAAGTTTAGTCATTGCTTGTTTTATTTTTTCAACCTGCTCATTTATCGATTCTTCAAAAGAAAAACTTTCTTGCTCAACAAAATCATATTTCTCTTTGAGTTCGTCGAATTTTACCCGTTTTTTTTTCAAAAAGTCGAGCGATTTATTAACTACAATTTTTTTGAGCCATGCGCCAAAACTAACTTCTCCTTTATAAGTGTCGATATTCAAAAAAGCTGAAATAAAAGCTTCTTGCATTAAATCTTCTGCTTCTATTTTTGAATTTACAATTCGCAAAGCTGTGTTGTACATTGCTTTGTAATATAATTTATAAATTTCAAATTGGGCTTTTTTGTCGCCAAGCTTTATTTGTTGCAGCAACTCGTTATGCTGAATAATTTTAACTTCTTCCACGTGCTTTTGTATTAAATGACGAAACAGAAATAGAAAAGCTGCAAAAAATTGCATTTTTTCTAAAAAAAATGTTTAAGAAAAAATAATATACATTGACTATGATTGTAACTTTTTCATTTCTAATACTTTGAAGTTTATAAAAAAATAATAAACAAGTAAAAAAAAATAAAACTAGCTTAAGCAATAAAAATAAACTATTAAATTTCTTATAATCAATGTATTATTGGCAAAATGGTTTAAAATTGAAGTTTTAAAAATACAAAAAAAAATGAAATAAAAAAAGCTACCTTTTTAGGGTAGCTTTTTTAAAAAACCAGCGCAATAGAAAAATACTAATTGTCTGTTTTCCAATGATTGAAAGTTTATTAAGCTTCTACTTCGTTTTCTTTGCGTGGGCGACCTGAGCGAGGAGCATCGGCTAAGCCTTGAATTCCTTTTTCGCTCCATCTTCTAAGCCATTCACTTACTGTGTCTCTATCTACTTCAAAAATATCTGAAAGCAAATCGATTCTGATTTTTTTTGCGCTTAATAAAATTGCGTGAGCTCTTTGACGCACTTTAAAGCTGTTGCTTGTTCTCATTAATTCATACAAGCTAATTTTTTCTCTACCATTTAATTTTGTAACGTATTTCATAACTCAAATTTTTTAGTTGTTAATATTTTTAAAAAGTTTCGCTTCGTTTCTTTTTTTTGAAAGTGAAGCTTATTTTGTGCCAGAAATTCTAAGAACTTCATTGCTAATTTTCTTACTGATTTTCTTGATACAAAGATAAATGGTTTGCAAGCTCTGTACAAGAGAGCTTTTTACTGTTTTTTTATGTAATTTTAAGGGGGTTATAAGGAATAGAACCAATAATTTTACGCAAGTTTTAGGTAATTTAGCGCATGTTTTTAAGTAAAAAAAACCGACTTTCTTTAAGTCGGTTTTTGTTATGTTATTGATAATCAATACTTTATTTATGTTTTCTATTTATTTATCAACCAGTTTATTTTTCAATGCATGTGATACAAGTTGCACGCTATTTTTGCAACCGGTTTTGGCGAGTAATTTACTTTTATGCCCAATAACTGTTCTTTCGCTAATAAAAAGTTCCTCTCCTATCTCCTCGTTTGACATGCCTTCGCAGATTAATGCCAACACTTCAATTTCGCGTTTGGTAAATTGCTCTTTGTCTTCTTTTGGAGACATTTTTTTTGTGAAAAAAGTCCAAAGTTCTTCTGAAAAATAGTTTTGCCCTTGACTAATGAGAGTTATTGCTTTTTCGAGACCCTCTTTGGTTATATTTTTTATCAAATATCCTTTTGCTCCTGCATCTATCATGTTCTGAACGTAATTATCGTCCACAAACATTGATAATGCAATTATTTTGAGTTTTGGATTTTTGTCAAGGGCTTTTTTGGTTGTTTCGATGCCGTTAATTCCGGGCATTTCGATGTCCATAAAAACCATATCGGCATCGGTATGCTTATCAAGCAAATCTAATAGGTCTTCACCGTTAGAGCTTTCAGCAATTATTTTGGTATTTTTAAGTCTATTTATGGTTGTAATTAGTCCTTTCCGAAAAATTTCGTGATCATCAACAACTATTATTTTTGTTTCATTTTTCATTATTATATTCTCCTAATTACGTTATCAAGTGTTTGAAAGAAAACAGAGTATTCAAAATATTTTGAAATTTTAAAATTGCTGTTTACGTACAGTAAATGAGGATTTTAAAATTTTAAAATAACACAAAAGATGCATTTTCTTTCAGATACTATTTAAAAACAAAAAATCTTTTGCATAACTTTACAAAAGTAATAAAAAAAACGGAATTATTCACTATTATTAAAAAAAACTTTATTTTTTTTCACTTACAAAACTGTACTTACATACAATTTTATATGTCTCTTTTTAATAGTACAATTAAAAAGAAGCGGTAAAAGATTTAATAATTCGTTTTTTCTCAGAATTTTATGTCAACCACTACACTTACTCCTTGACCTAAAACGCTCTTAATCATACAAGTACCATTTACCGATTTTGCGCGAGTAATAATGTTATTTAATCCCATTCCTTTGGTTCTGCTGTTCATAACAGCCTGAACATCAAAACCTACGCCGTCATCTTCGTAAAGTAATTGTAAGCGTTTATCTTTTTCATTGAGTGTAATATTGATATGCTGTGCTTGCGCGTATTTTATTGTGTTGTTAATCAATTCTTTAACAATTCTATACAAAACAATTTCTACGGTTTTGTTAAAATGAGCTGAATTTACATTTGGGTCGAAAAATACGTCAATATGCTCTACCACATTTATTTTTTGGCAGAAGCTTTCAATTGCAGCAATTAACCCAAAATCTCGTATTACACTTGGCATCAAGTTGTTAGATATATCTTTAGCACTAGCAATTGCTTCGTCTATCATTTCTGTAGCTTGAAAAATTAGCTCGGAACGCTCTTTTTTCTTCAAATCTTTATCGTCAAGTTGATTGATAAACAATTTAATAGTCGAAAGTAAAGGACCTAAACCATCGTGTAAATCTTTTGCAAAACGTTTTCGCTCGCGTTCTTCCGTTTCTATGACGGTTCGCAAAATCATTTGTTCGTTTTCTTTTCTATCTACAATGTCATGAACCATGAGCATAACTTGCTTATTACTTTCGCTTTGCAATATTTTACTTCTAATTTGTACAGGAATTATTCGCCCATCTTTTGCCACAGCATAATCCATTGCTAAAGAACTGAGTCGTGTGCCATTTTCAAAAAAATTTCGAATTTGGTCGAAATAATTATTGAAAATCATACTGTCTTGGCTAAGGTTTTTTAGCTCATCTAATTCGTAGCCAAAGTATTCGGTAGCTGCCGGATTTATTTGCACAAAGTGCATTTTTGAGTTAATTATAAAAACAGGGTCGTTGCTATTTTTGATAATATAATTCAAATTGGTTTTAGATTCAGAGTTTTGCCGGTCGGTAGATTGTTTATTCAAAAAATCCGATATTATTTTTTGAATTGTTCTTATATCTGATTTAAAATTTTCGGTATATACAAAATTTATTTCATTTTCGAGCGAAATAAATCCTATGCTTTTTTTAGACCATAAAATAGGAAAAATAACCGCTGCTTGGGTTTTTCGCCCAATAAAAAAAGCTTTAAAATATTTTTCTGATATTTCTTTTTCTCGTATAATGAATGCTTTTCCCTCTTTTAAGCGCGAAATAAAAGGATAATCTATCACATTTATATATTTTCTAAATTCAACAGCATGTGTTGTATAAAAATTGGCAATTTCTGCAGTAGCCTCGTTATTGTCAAAGGAATAATACAAAATTGTATCGAAACGAAAATGGCGAGCAATAATGCGCAACAAATTTGGAAAAGCATCTGACGATTCGTTTTCCAATAGCAAGTTGAAAAGCAAATGATAAAATTTTGTTTCTCTAAGATTTCGCTGTGTTAAATCCATTTTCACCAAAGATTATTTTATTGATTTACTTTTGATTAAAGTATAGTTTTTAGCAATTTAACTACTTTAAGTAACATAGGAAAATTCAATGCCAACAAAATAAAAAAGAGAATATAAATAGCAATATTCATTTTTTTTGATTGTGATGCAAATTTTAAAGCTGTTCCTAACGATTTTTTTGGCTTGAATTTGCCAGAAAGTATTTGTGTCGAAAAAATTTCATCGAGTAGCAAGTGGCTAAAATATCCAATAGCAACGGCAAACGCCATAATAAATCTATCTAAAATTGGTATATTTACAAGGTTGAGTACCAGAAAAATAAACAAAAAACTAATCAAAATAGCGGGTATGGAATGAAACATACCTCTGTGCTTTGTTAGTTTTTTGAACAGCGGAGGCAATGCAAAATTAAAAAGCAAAAAAGCTATTAATGGTGCTGCAAAAGAAGCAATTACATTTTCATTCGTAAGATTATACGTTATAAAAAATGCAATTCCTGCGGCAACCAAAGCATAAAACCCGAATAGAATTTTTACAGGCACACCGCTATCACTATCTAAATCGGGCAAAAACGAACCAATTGCCGTATTGACAAACACAAGTACAGCCACAGTAAGGCTTGTTATAATACCAAGCATGTAACTGCCTATCATTAAGATAAATCCGGTAGCAATTCCTACGGAGGAGTGAGTTTTAAATCCGGCCATTTTTTTAGTACAAAATTAAAAAGATAATAAAATAATAAGGCAATTATTGTTCCTAGTATCGCACCTCCTAAAATATCGAATGGATAGTGTACACCCAAATAAATTCGGCTATACGAAACGATAACTGCCCACGTAATTATAAGAATACTGTATGGTTTTATCCTGAAAATCAGAGAGGTAAAACTTGCTAAGGCAAAAGTATTTGCTGCGTGCGAAGATACAAATCCATACAAACCTCCGGTATAAAACTGTCCATCGTTGTATTTGTGCAAATGCAGCAAGCCCGAAATTTCAGGATTATGGCTTGGTCGAAGCCGCTGAAAAACTTCCTTAAAAAGTTTTACCGAAATTAAATCGGCTAACCCAACAACCAAAAGTAGCAGCAATAAAGCAAAAGAAGCCTCTCTGAGATTCAATTTTCTGAAAATAAATGCAAAAATAGCTAAATACAGCGGTATCCAAACTTTGCTCTGGCTAAAAAACCACATAATACTGTCTAAAAATGGAGTATGTAACCCATTGAAAAACAGGAGCCAATTTGTATCCCAATTTATTAAAATCTCCATAAAACAGCTATCAATTAAAAGATGATTTTGTGATTTGAAATTATTTCAAAATCAATCTTTTTTATTAAGTTCTTTCCAAATAATATCTTTTAACTGCGTAAGCCCTAAATTAGTTAACGACGAAATAAATACGCTCGGTATTGAAGGTAAATCTTTTTTTATCTCTTCAATTAATTCATTATCAAGCATATCTGATTTGCTTATTGCCAAAATTCGTCCTTTATCTAGGAGTTCCGGATTGTAAACATTTAGCTCATTGAGCAGTATTTCGTATTCTTTTTTAATGTCTTTAGTGTCAGCCGGAATCAAAAATAAAAGAACAGAGTTGCGCTCAATATGTCGTAAAAACCTAAGTCCTAAGCCTTTGCCTTCCGATGCGCCTTCTATAATTCCGGGTATATCCGCCATAATAAAGGAGTGTTGCTCGCGATACGAAACAATTCCCAAGTTTGGAACTAAAGTAGTGAATGCGTAATCGGCAATTTTAGGTTTTGCAGCCGAAACCACCGAAAGTAAAGTCGATTTTCCTGCATTTGGGAAACCAACCAATCCAACATCTGCTAATACTTTGAGTTCTAAAATTTTCCAGCCTTCTACTTCATCTTCGCCAGGTTGCGAATATCTAGGTGCTTGATTTGTAGCAGTTTTGAAATGCCAGTTTCCTAAACCGCCGCGTCCGCCACGCTCAAGTATTTCTAGTTGTCCTTCTTTTGTTATCTCAAAAAGAATTTCGCCAGTTTCTGCATTTTTTGCAATTGTACCTAGCGGAACGTCAATAATTTCGTCCTTTCCATCAGCACCCGTTGAGCAAGCTCCACTACCTGAAGTTCCATTTTCAGCAAACACGTGCTTACGATAACGCAAATGCAATAAAGTCCACATTTGGGCACTTCCTTTGAGTATAACATGTCCACCACGTCCACCATCGCCGCCATCGGGTCCACCCATTGCTGTGGATTTGTCTCTCTTAAAATGTGCAGAACCTGCACCTCCACGTCCCGAACGTGTGAATATTTTTACGTAATCTACAAAACTAGTTCCAGCCATTTTTCTACTAAACAGAATTCAATTTATATGTTTGAAATACAAAATTAGACTCTTACGCATAAGCATAAGAGCCTGATTTACAGCATTTTTATTAAATTTATACGATTTATATTATTATTAGTTAAAAATTAAATTCTAAAAGTTTGTTTACTTTACTTTGCATTGAAAAAAAGCAAAAAATACTTATATAAATTTATAACTTATCAATTACAGATATTATTCTTTCAAAAATTTCATCTAAAGAGCCAACTCCTTCTATTTTAGCAGATTTGTTGAATTTTGCATAATGTTCCATTACAGGAATTGTTTGGTCTTTAAAAACTTTAATTCTATTTTCGATAATGCTAACATCTTGGTCGTCGGCACGTCCTGAGTCTTTGCCTCTATTTAAAAGTCTGGCTTTCAACTCATCATCATTTACATCGAGCAAAATGAGCTGAGAAATACCTTCGCCTATTTCGGCTAAAAGAGAATCTAAAGCTTGTGCCTGTTTCACTGTACGCGGAAAACCATCGAAAATATAGCCTTTGGCTTGTTTATCGTTGTGCACAATGCTTTTAATCATTCCCACAACTATCTCATCTGAAACAAGATCGCCATTTGCCATAATTTGTTGAGCTTTTAGCCCAAGTTCGGTTTTTGCAGCTATTTGCGAGCGTAGCATATCGCCAGTAGAAAGCTGTACAAGTCCATATTTCTCAATAATATGTTGAGCCTGAGTTCCTTTTCCTGCTCCTGGAGGTCCAAATAAAATTAAATTAAGCATAAAATCTATTTTTTTTATATTAAAGAAACAAATAAAAATTTTCTATCTTATTTTTTTATAAACAATAATTTAGTCAATTACCGTATAAATATCTTCTAAATTTCGTCCATAACCATTGTAATCGAGCCCGTAACCTACAATAAATTCATTTGGTATCTCCAAACCGATATAATGAACCGGATATTTATTTTGAAAAATTTCGGGTTTTAATAATAAAGTTGCAATTTTAATTTCAGCAGGTTCGTAGCCATTAAGCTGTTTCAAAATACTTTCCATTGTATTTCCAGTATCTACAATATCTTCAATTACTACAACTACCTTATCTTTAATATCTTCATTAATGCCTATTAGCCTTTTTATTTTTCCGGACGACGATGTTCCATCATAAGAAGCTAATTTTAAGAATGTTATCTGGCTGTCAAATTCAATTTGCTTGTACAAATCAGAAGCAAACATGAAAGCTCCATTCAAAATTGCCATAAAAATTACATCTTTATCTTTCAAATCGTTGTTAATTTTTGCAGCCAATTTACTAATTGCTTCTTGTATTTTTTGTGATGGAAGTGAAATTTTAAATTTCCTATCTAATAATTGAATTTCTTTCATTTTTTTATTGTTAAAACCTCAAGATGAACTATTTTTTGATTTATTTACTTAAAACGGCAAGTTTTTTTGTTGTTAATTTGTACTGAAAAAAAATACACTATTTTTTTTATTATTTAGTGCAAATGTACAAAATAAATTCGTATATTTCCTTATTATTTTTTGAAAATATTCAATAACGAGGCTTTACTACCTCTACTAATTCAATAAACTAGATTTATTATTTTCTGTACATCAAATCAATTTACATATTAAATAACTGATTATCAAAATATTTTCAATTTTGATTTGTTATAAAAAACATATTTTCAAAAAAATAAGTTCTGGAATTTTCTTGATTTTAATAACAATTTTTTTTTATTTTCCAAAATAACAACAAAAAGGCGTTAAGTTTTTTCCTAACGCCTCATGCTGTTAATTTATTGAACAGAAGCTTGTGTACGCATTGCAAACACATCTCTATCAAATAGATACATATTATTGTTTCCTAATAATTTCAAGTTGTCTATAATTGCTTTTACCGAATTTTCTTCTTCAATTTGCTCATTAACAAAGAACTGAAGCCAATTTAATGTTGTAAAATCTTTTTCGGCAGAACAGATAGCTACTATTTCATTAATCGAATCAGTTATAAAACGCTCATGTTCAAGAACTTGATTGAATAAACTTTGTACACTCTCCCACTCTTGCGGTGGTTGATTTATAAGCGGAATTATTACTTTACCACCTCGCCCATTGACGTATTGAATGAATAAAACTAAATGGTTGCGCTCTTCAAGTGCTTGAGCGTAAAGCCATTTAGAGGTTCCGCTATAACCTTGCGATTCTGCCCAAACCGCCATGGATAAATACAAATGCGATGAATATGCTTCTCTGTCAATTTGCAAATTCAAGGCTTGTTCTACTTTTAATTTCATCATTTTTTATTGTTTTAATATTCAAATATTATTTTTCCAATAATTTATTTCAAAAAATCATCAAAATATTTAGTTATTTTTCGCATCAAATGAATTCTATCTTTTCCGCTAACATTATGTTCGTGAGTAGGATAAATATAAAAATCGACCAAAATTCCTTCAGCTTCAGTTGCACGCAAAAATTCTAAACTATGCTGCGGTACTACGGTTGCATCTTGGTAGCCTTCGATAACCAAAAGCTCTGATTTTAGCTTTTTTGCATTTCCGATTAAGCTTGTAAGTTTGTAACCTTCAGGGTTTTCAGCTGGAGTGTCCATGTAACGCTCTCCATACATTACTTCGTAAAATTTCCAATCAATAACAGGACCACCAGCTACACCTACTTTAAAAGTTTCGGGGTAATTTGTAAGTAACGAAATAGTCATAAACCCGCCATACGACCAGCCATGCACTCCTATTCTATCAGCATCAACGTAAGACAAACTTTTCAAAAATTCGATACCCTTCATTTGGTCAGCCATCTCTTTTTGACCACATTGACGATGGATAACGCTTTCAAAATCAAAACCTCTATCAGCAGAACCGCGATTATCGAGTGTGAACATAACATAATCATTTTGAGCCATATAATAATCCCAAAGTCCTGTTCCGCCAAGCCACGAGTTCGTAACTAACTGAGCATGAGGTCCACCGTAAACGTAAACGATAACCGGATATTTTTTACCGCTTTTGTAGTTCAAGGGTTTAATTAGCCTACCGTGCAAATCAGTTTTTCCATCGGCAGATTTGATTGTAACTAATTCCATTTCAGGCATTTTAATTGAGGCTAACGAGTTTTTTGATGTCAAAATATTTTTAACAAATTTGCCTTCTGTTGAAACCAAATCCACTTTTTGTGGTGTATTTATGCTTGAATATGAATCAATTATATATTTTCCATTTTTGCTTAAAACAAGCGAATGAGTACCTGCATCGTTTGTCAATTTCAATGTCTTTCCTTTTTTCAAATCTAAACTATAAGCATGACGTTCTAAAGGACTAACTTGGGTCGATTCGTAATACAAGAATTTTTCTTTCTCATCTGTACCCAAAAATTGTGTTACTATCCAATTTCCTGAAGTCAATTGCTTTATCATATTTCCCTCTGTATCATATAAATACAAATGGTTAAATCCATCTCTTTCACTTTGCCAAATAAACTGATTAGGCATGTTTTTCATAAAAATAAGGTCGTGTTCTGGTTCTACGTATTTCGAGTTTTTTTCTTCAAACAAGGTTTTTACTAATTTTCCGTTAGAAGCATCGTATTTGTTGAGCTTCATGTGGTTTTGTTCTCTATTTACCACTGCCACATAGATATATTTTTCTGAAGGTTCCCAAGTAATGCAGGTTAAATATTTTTCTGAATCTGGCTCATCTTCAATCCAAATAGTTTGTTTGCTTGCAATATTGTAAACTCCCAAAGCTACATTTTCGCTAGCCTCGCCAGCCATTGGGTATTTTGTATTTTTCAATTGAGCTACTCGAGTTGTAACATCTACAAGCGGATAATCGGTTACATCGTCTTCATTTTTTCTAAAAAATGCCAGATAATTTCCCTTGGGCGACCAAAAAATTCCACCCGAAATTCCAAATTCATTTCTACTCACCGACGTTCCGCACACAATGTTTTTATCGCTATAATTGGTTACTTGCGTTTGTACTTGAGAAGCATTAGTAAAGTAAAGATTATTGTCGATTGTATAAGCCAAAAATTGATTTTCTTTGCAAAATTTTGAATTAGCAGCATTTTCGGGTGCCGAAAATGCATAATTTATTTTTTTTGCTAAAACATCAAAAACAACCGTAGTATTTTCATTTTGAAACAAAATTGTGTTAAAATCGAGCCAAGAATAATCATAAAAATAATCTAGTGTCGTTTTTTTTTGCGCTTTGAGCAAATCATTTACCTCGGTCAAATCCACTAAATTAGTTGAATTTTCAGAAGTTATTTCTGCTTGAATTATTTTACTGTAATCCTTTATGTATGTGTAATTTACATCATTTGCACGCCATTGAGGATTCATCAAACTTTCGGGTTTATATTGTCTATAAGCACCAAAAACGGCTTCGTCGATGCTCAACATTTTTTCTTGACCATGTACTAGTCCGCTAAAAATCAGAGCTATAAAAAATAAGAAAATCTGTTTTTTCATTCGTTTATTCGTTAATAAATTTATAAATTTGTAAGTACCTTTTTGTAAGATTTTTCATTGTAAAAATAAGTGTTTTTTTTAAAGATTTAACAAACTTTTTTATGTTTTAACTTATTTTAGTATCTTGCAAGCTAAATATAGTTTGATAAACTTATGCAAATACTATTTTTTTGAGTTTTTATTTGGCTTTAAAATTCTCATTTCCAATAGAAAATACGTGTTTTTAAGATTAAATTTGAGCTTATCCAACGAAAATAATTTTAAATTAATATTCGATTCTAATCTTTTTTCATAACTAAATGAGCGATAGCATACTTCAAGCCTTAATGCAATTGTTTGCAATAATTGCTTCCGATGAAAGTAAACTTTCTGAAAGGCAATCTATTATAAAAAGCTTCCTCGCCAATGAATTGAATAAAAATGCAATTAATGAATATCTCTCTGTTTTTGAAAAATATTTTGAAGCTTATCATCATGCCGAACTAAATGCACGCAAAAAAAAGAAAAAAATGGCTGCTAGTTCTGTCAAAATTTTGCGAATTTGCAGTGAAATTAAAGAAAAATTATCCCTCAAACAAATATATATTGTATTAATTCGACTTTTTGAATTTATAAAACTCGACAAAGAATCGGAAGCGCAAAATATCGAATTTGTTAATACAATAGCCGAGTCGTTTGAAATAAAAAGTGGAGTTTTGAACCAAATTAAAAGCTTTGTTAATGAAAATAATCCGATGAATTTGAACTATCAACAAGTTTTAATTCTTTCGGGCACGGAAAGTATTATTCCGCAAAAATGCAAACATCAAAAAATAGATGGTTTCATGGGTAATTTGGCTATTTTAAACTTAAAAGATGCCGATTTATTTTTTATTCGATATTTTGGAATCCACGAATTGCAACTCAACAATTCCGGCATCAAAAGAGGTAAAATTTATACACTCAACACCGATTCTGCTATCAAAGGGCAATTTACTAAACCTGTTTATTTCAATGATATATACAATATTTTTAACAAAGAAAAAGAGCAAAATGAGATTCTTTTTGAAGCCAACAACCTGTATTTGCGATTCAAAAACGGTTCGGTAGGCTTGCACAATATTAGTTTCAAAGAAACCTCTGGGCAACTTATTGGTATTATGGGAACTAGCGGCACAGGCAAAACAACCTTGCTCAATGTTTTGAACGGAACAAACAAGCCCATACATGGCGAAGTTTTGCTCAATGGCATTAATCTTCATACCAATCAAAAAAAGTTAACCGGTCTTATTGGGCACGTTTCGCAAGACGATTATTTAATTGAAGAACTTACCGTATTTGAGAACCTATTTTTTAACGCAAAACTTAATTTTAGCGGGCATAGTACCGAATTTATAATTCTAAAAACAGAAGAAACGCTTCAATTACTTGGTCTTCTACACATTAAAGACATGAAAGTGGGCAATGCGCTCGACAAAAGAATTAGCGGCGGGCAGCGCAAGCGATTAAATATTGCACTCGAATTGATTAGAGAGCCTTCGGTTTTGTTTTTAGACGAGCCTACCTCGGGCTTGTCCTCAAAAGATTCCGAAATTATTATGGATTTGCTCAAGAATTTAGCAAACCGAGGTAAGCTGATTTTCAACGTTATTCACCAACCGTCGTCTGATATTTTCAAAATGCTCGACAAGCTATATGTCTTAGATCAAGGTGGTTATCTAATTTATAATGGTGATCCAATCGAAGCTATTTCATATTTCAAACAACAGTCGGGCGAAACAAATTTTGAAGAAAACATTTGCAATGCTTGCGGAAATGTAAAACCAGAACATATCTTTAACATAATAGAATCCAACGTTATAGATGAATATGGCAACGAAACTCAAATTAGGAAAATATCGCCCTCTGAATGGTTTCAGATTTACAAAGAGCGACACACAGGAAACGGCAGTAGAGCTTCAAATTTAAAACCCAAATTACCGGTAAGTACCTTTAAAAGACCAAATTGGTTTCAACAATTTGTCGTTTTTGTGAAAAGAGATGTACTTGCAAAATATGCCAATAAACAATATATTTTAGTCAATCTGCTGGAGGCGCCTATTTTAGCCTTTATGCTTTCGTATATTATTAAATATTACGATATTAGCACAATAAGCGGCTACCAGTTCGGAAAAAACAGCAATTTTCCCATTTACATTTTTATTGCCGTTATTATTGCTATATTCATTGGCTTATCGGTTAGTGCTCAGGAGATTATAAAAGATAAAAAAATATTGCGAAGGGAACGTTTTTTGCATTTGAGCCGCTCCAGCTACTTGTCGTCAAAATTATTTGTCCTGTTTTTACTTTCTGCTATTCAAGCATTTAGCTTTGTAATTATAGGCAATTACATTATGGAAATACCCAACATGATTTTGCCTTACTGGCTTGTTTTATTTACTACATGGCTTTTTGGAAACGTGATGGGATTACTTATTTCAGATAGCTTCAAAACAACTGTAACTATCTATATTATAATACCTTTCCTCATTATACCGCAGCTTATACTGAGCGGCGTAATTGTTCAATTCGACAAAATTAATCCGGTAATTTCGCACCCTGGAAGTATCCCTTGGTATGGCGAAATTATCACTTCGCGTTGGGCTTACGAAGCTTTGGCGGTTTATCACTTCAAAAACAACGAGTACGAAAAAGAGCTATTTAGGTACGATAAATTAATCAGTAAAAGCAATTACAAAGAAAATTATTGGATAAGTACGTTGAAAACAAAAAACCACAGAGCTAGTGTATTGCTCAATTTGAGTAATACAAAAGAATTAAGCCAAAATTTACTGCTGCTCAAAAACGAGATAACAAAAGAGCTAGAATTAAATAAAGATTTGAGTTTTAAATATTTAGACTATTTGCAAACAAACAGCTACAATGAAGATATTTACAAAGAAACAGACAAATATTTAGAGGATTTAAAATACCATTATAATTTGCTTTACAACAATGCTACTAGCTTACGAAACAAAAAAATAATGGAATTAAAAACAGCCAAAGGCTCTGATGCTCAATTTGTTAATTGGAAATTAAACTATCACAACAACGGTTTAGAGCGTTTTGTGAAAAATACACAAGAAAGTGATAAAATCATTGAGTTTGATAATCAATTATACCAAAAAGCAGATCCTATTTTTAAAGACCCAACTTCTAATTTTTTAAAAGCTCATTTTTATTCTTCGCGGAAAAATTTATTTGGTATATTCTTAGATACATACTGGGTAAACATTGGTGTAATTTGGTTTATGATTATAACTTTATACATCACTATATATTATCAAATTCTAACAAAATTTATCAACCTATTTAACCGAAAATAAGCAGCAGTGCAATTTTATTTTTGAGCAAAACCCTTTGCATTTGCATATTTTTAAGCACTTGGGAAAACAAAATATAGTTAATTTTCACATTTGGCAGTGCAAAGAAAACATTTATACCAGTTTTGTACAAAAAAAATATGCTCTGTAACTCAAAATTAAGATAAAACTCAATTTCAAATTAACGAACATAATTTCTAGTATAAAATCAATCTAGGATTAAAATGATAAGTACTAGTGCTATTTTATTTTGAGCAAAACCTTTATTAATTGCTTATTTTCAAGCATTTAACAAAACAAAACTTACAATTAATTTTGATTCGCTACTTGGTAAAAAAATAAACAGAAATAGACAATTTTTTTACTCATCGTCTATTTCAATCATCTTGAAAGGAATTCTTAAAATAGATTGATAATCTTCTCCTGCTTCGAGCATATCTTCATCATCTTCTTCATAATGCCAATTAATGACAATTTCCTTATTTGTTTGTGTTACTTTTTCTAATTTCTTGAACACATCTAAAATACATTTCGACGAACTTGTATTGAAATATTCTAATTGAATATTCACTTCCGTTTTATCAAGAGGACTAGAAGCATATTTATCAAGCCAATCAACTAATGGTTTATAAAATTCAATCGAATTTTCAGGTATCGAACGTCCTTTTATTTCGAATATACCTGCCTCTGAATTGAAATTTACTGTTGGTGTTTTTGGAGTACCTTCTATAAAAATTGCTTCCATAATTTATTTATTTATTTTAGTTTTTCAAATTTTGTGCATTTTTTGCGTTTTTTTTAGAAAAAATAATTCTAAAAAAGAATCTTAATTGCTAATAAATTAACTAATTAAATCAGTATTTGTTTTAATTAGTATAAATCAAAAATAATTAAATTTATCTAAATATTGTAATTTTTTCAAAAAAAATAAAATTTCAAGTATTTTTTTTTAAATTTCGATGTGAAGCACAAAAAAAGCATATTCATCATCGTATTTAAAAAAATTATAATTCAAATCAGCTGAAATCCTGCGTGCTATATCAATAATTCCTAAACCACCACCGCCTTTTTCAGAGAATTCTTGGTTGTTCAAAATTAATTTGTACAATGCCTTTCGCTCTTCAACCGATAAATAATTTACTTGATCTATTCTATCTTTCAGCAAGCGAACTTTATCAAATTTAATAAAATTCCCAGTTACTATTTTATAAATATCGTCGTATTTACTTATAATAAAAACAATAAATCTATCACCCAAGCTCAATTCTTCTTGAGGAGTAGAATCAATATGATGGTACAAATTTTGAAGAGCTTCCACTAAAACATTGTAAACTCTTTTTTTTACTTTCATTTTCTCCTGCTTTATACCTAACTCATTTTCAATAGTTTCTAGTATTTCAGTTATTAAAGCTGGTGAAATGTTTCCTTTAAAAGCAAACAAAAGCTCTCCACTTTGCTCAGACAAATACCATTTTTCAATATCAAATTCTGCCAATTTATTTTTTGCCTTTATTTCCACTGCCGTTGTTTCCTAAATTCCACAAAGAAGTTTTTTACTACCACAAATATAGTAAATATATTTTATTAAAAAAAGTTTCAAAAAAAAAAATTATTTTTCGTTCTTTTTACCCACCAACGAAAAATGAACATAACGCTTAGGATTCTCTTTCATGTCGATTAATAATTTATTCAAACTTTCGGTCGAATTTTTCAAGTTATGATACAACGTATCGTTATGAACCAATGCGCCTAAACTTCCTTGCCCCGAATTAATTTTTTTCATTATTTCTGAAGTTTGTGCCAAGGTTTTATCTGCATTTTCTATCGTTCGCTTCAAATTCGATTTTGCAATAGTATCGCTAATATTTGCAAAATTTTGCATTGCTCTGCTCAAATTTTTACTGTTTTTTCGCAGCATCGTAGTCAAAGAATCTACATTAGAAAAAATGGAATGCAACCGAGCTCGCTCACTTTGCATCAGCATACTCATTTGCGCCGAAGTATTGCTTAGATTTGCCAATGTTTGTTTTATATTCCTTTGCGCAGCTGTATCTAGCATAGAATGAACACTTTGCAACAAAGTATCTATCGACGAAACAAGTCCCGAAATTTGGTCTTTGAGTGGTAAAAAGCTCGACAATAAATCGATTTCTATGCCCGACGCTATTTTATCGCCATCTTTCAACAATTCTGCCGAAGTACCCGGAACTATTTTAATTGCCTTAGTGCCCATTACATCTGTACTGAAAATCAAAGCCTTACTGTCTTTTGGCAACGAATATTTTCCTAAAATAGAAAGCTCTAAAGTCAATTTATTTCCTCCCGATTGTGCAAGGCTTATATTGCGCAAATATCCTATTTTATAGCCATTGAGCATAACAGATGCAGAAGCTTTAATTCCTTGAATATCATCAAATTCAGCATAAAAATAATTATCGCTCGAAAACAAATTATTTCCTTTCAAATAACTTATTCCCCAAATTAAAATGGCAATACTCAAAGTTACAACAATTCCTATTTTTACTTCCTGTTTCATTTATTTTGTTTTAAAATAGCTTGCTTTTTTGATTCAAATTTAAGAAAAAAAAAATTCTTTTTACAAACTATAAGTAAAATAAATACATTATTTGAGTAATTTTAATAAATAAAAATTGTAAAATATTAATTATCAAAACAATAAAATATACTTTATTTTAAAAAAAACACATAAAAATAAATAATTCTATTGATTTTTTAATTTTTCCCAAATTATCTTCTGCACCTTATTAATCATTTAAAAATCAATATTTTATATCATTTATTAACGAATTGTATTTTTACCTAAAATCTATTCAAGAAAAATACAAACTAAAAAATACAAAAAAGTCGGCAAAAATATTTTTTACCGACTTTCTTATTCTCTATTTATTTTTACCTTTCAATATAAAAGATTATTTTACTGCCAATAACTCTGCAATTTTTGCATCTAATTCATCTTTTCCAAGATTTTTAGCTACTATTTTGCCTTGTTTGTCAATTAAAACTGTATGAGGAATCGACATAATGCCATATAATTTTCCGGCAGCATTGCCCCAGCCTTGCAAATCAGAAACATGATTCCAAGTTAAACCATCTTTTTTAACAGCAGCAATCCAATCTGCACGGCTTTTATCGAACGAAACTCCCAAAATTTCAAAACCTTTTGCGTGGTACTTTTTGTAAATTTTCACTACATCGGGATTTGCTCTACGGCAAGGTCCGCACCACGATGCCCAAAAATCGACTAAAATAACTTTACCTTTCAACGACGACAAGCTAAATGGCTTACCAAGTGAATCGTTTTGAGTAAAATCGGTAAAATCTTGTCCTATTTCTACTTTGGTAAGTACTTCCACTCTTTCTTTCAAGAAAATATAGTATTCTGACTTATAAATTGTTGAATCAAAAGCTGATACAATTTCCGATAACTGAGCTAAACTCAACGAATACACTAACTCGCTGCGCACAATGTAAGGGCTTGCAAACGATTTAGAATTCTTTTTAACATAGTCAATAACAAAAACAGATTTTTCTGCCATAATTGCTTCATAATCTGCATCTAATTGAGTAATCTTTGCAGTATTTTTAGCTTCTACGGCTTTTCCGTATTGCGCTTCAAGCGTATCCATTCTCACTCTAAATGAGTCAGTTGCCTTGTGGTAAGCCAACAACTCATCGTGCGATTTTGAGCCCTTCACTTCCGCTTTGTCCAACTCGCCAAGTTTTGCCGAGAAACTTATTTTTGAATTTTCCAAAAATAACTCAAAACGCTCTTCGCTCACCTCGATATAACGAACTACGGGTACTTCTACTTCGCCTTTGAATTGAAAATGAGCTGCACTGTCAATTGTAAGAGAATCAACAGTTTGCAATTTACCATCTTTGTATTCTTTTATGAAAACCATTTGGTTTTCTGCTCCTGAAATAGTACCATCTATTTCATAACCAACTAGTTCTTCTTTTTGTGCAGACTGATTGCAAGCAAAACCCAAAATACTAATTAGTGCTATCAAAAAATATTTTTGCATCGTTTTTTATTGAATTAAATAATTAAATTAGAATAGCTTATTTTTGTAAAAATCAGAGATATAATATTTTACATTAAAAAAACAAAGTTAAATGTTTTATTTTTTTATAAAAAAGGAATAGAATAAACCCGATTCAGGCTACAAAATTAAAAATAAACCACAGAAATAAAAATAGAATAAGATAGCTTACCATAAAAAATAAAAATTTCTTTGTAAATTTTCAAAAAAAAATTTCTGAAAAAATACAAAGAAAATAGAACTGCTTAATTTATATACAAATTTCTCATTTTAAGCATATTGTCGCAATGCTTGCGAGGTTTCTTTTTCGTAAATTTTTGCGCCAAAATCGCTATCGAGCCTTCTGCCTTTGGGTTCGAGCAGCCAACTTCCGTTTACTTCGGTGCTTTTGTACTGCTCGGTTACCGGATACGCATTCATCATGTAAGCCGGATAAGTGCGCAAAAGCCGCAAAATTTCCGACATATTTTTGCCCGTATCGAGCCACACTTTTTCTTTGCCTCTTGGCAAAATTACTGGCATTCGGTCGTTGGGAATACGCCTAACTAGCTCATTTGCAGGCACAGTTACTATCGAAAATGAATTTACCAATTCGCCAGTTTCTTTATTTTGCCAAGTATCCCAAATTCCGGCAAAAGCAAAAGGTCGTCTATTTTCCTTTAAATAAACCACATACGGCTTTTTGAATCCAAATTGCAAACTTGCTTCAATGTAAGCGTCGGCTAAAACCAAGCATCGTTGCGAGCGTAAAGGCTTGTTGCTGTTTGGGTTACTCATTATTCCTTTTATTCCCATGTAATCCATTTCGTTTTTTTCATTGTGCTCACCTTCAGCTCGCACATTGAAAATATAGCGAGGTTTTTCGACCCAAGCCGGATTCAAACCAAAACGAAACATCTGAATATCATAAGGATCCAAGTTTGTAATTACCGGCGCAAGGTCGCCAACCGAAATATTGTAACTAGCCTTATAATTTGCATTTTCTACAAATTTGGCTTCAAAAATTTTCTCTAAATTTTCTTTTTTTTGAACTGAAATATATCTTCCACACATACGCTATTTTTTTTAAAGAATACGAACTAACTGAATTTTAAACTAATTAATTGATAAACAAACATTTAATTTTAATATTTTGAAAAAAAATCATTTTTATTTTTTTTTTGAAAAAAATTGCGCAATTTTTTTTGTTTTATAAAATGAAATTTCTTACTTTTGATTAAAATTTAATCAAACTTTCGATTACAATATAATCATTTTATTTTAATGCACAAACTTTTTGCAAATCTTTTTTTTATTTTTTGCGTAGAAAATTGAATTTCAGTACTAAAATTTTTAAAATTTAACATATATGTTTTTTCATTCCAATATAAAGTTTCTTAGAAAAAGGAAAAAGCGCACACAAGACGATATTGCCTTAAAACTTGACATGAAGCGTTCAACACTAAGTGGTTACGAAAATGAAATAGCGCAACCCAACATTCCTGTTTTGATTGCATTTTCCGACTATTTCAAGATTTCAATAGACACGCTTATCAAAATAGATTTAAGCCAATTATCAGAATTTCAAATGGTTGAACTCGAAAATGGCTTCGATGTATTTATAAAAGGAAATAAATTGCGCGTTTTGGCTACAACGGTAGATTCTGAAAACAACGAAAACATCGAATTAGTTCCCGAAAAAGCCAAAGCCGGCTACATGCGTGGCTTTGCCGACCCCGATTTCATCAAAGAATTGCCCAAGTTTCAGATGCCTTTTTTGTCGAAAGAGAAGAAATACAGAACGTTCCAAATTTCGGGCGATTCGATGCTTCCTATTCCCGACAAATCGTGGATTACTGCCGAATTTGTGCAAGATTGGGAATTTGTAAAGGACAACGAGGCGTACATTATTCTTACGCTCGACGATGGAATTGTGTTTAAAGTGGTTGAAAATACAAATCTTATGATTTGGCAGCCAGCGAAATAAAAGAAATCTGGAAATTCGCACATTATATAAGTAGCGAACTTCCAGAACCGGAGATTCCAAAAAATAACATTGTGGACAAAATTGCGTACTTACAGCGTGAGGTGGAAAAAATGAAACAGTCTGTTTATGAGTAATTTAGTTATGCAAACAATAAATATTCTGCTCATTGCAAACAAATGAAGTAGTGAAGTAAAATTAATTGTACATCTCGCTGCCAAGTGCTTAATAATAAGCAAATAACAAAAGGGTTTGCTCAAAAATAATCTACAACGTCGCGCACGCAAGCTTCGCCGCCTTTTTGGGTTGAAATATATTTCGATATGTTTTTAATTTCGGGCACCGCGTCAGCCGGACAAGTGGGCATTCCTACTATTTTCATAATTTCTAAGTCAGGAATATCGTCCCCCATGTAAAGAATTTCGCTTGCTAAAAGCTTTGTTTTGGCTAAGAAATCGTTAAAATCGCGCATTTTATTATCAGAATTCAAATAAAGATGCTCAATTCCTAAATTTTGGAACCGAATTTTCATCGAATTGATGTTTCCACCCGAAATAATGGCAATTGGGTAGCCTTTTTGTAGTGCGTAGTGCAAAATATAGCCATCTTTGGTGTTGATTGATTGCATAAATTCGCCCGATGGGTGCAAATAAATGATTGGACTTGCCAAAACGCCATCGATATCAAAGGCAAATCCTTTTATTTGAGTTAAGTCTTCTTTAAAATTGCCTGTCATTTCTTTATTTTTTTTGTGAAAAATCAAAAATACTTTTGCTCAGTATTTTGTAAATTTCGGCAAAATTAGGATTTTTTTCGAGCAATGCAAGATGTGCCTGCATTACTTTTTGGTCGTTGCGAATTGCTGGACCGGTTTGTATTTTATGTGGTTTTTCGGTTTGCGCTTTTTGAATACTTTCGTTGATTAGCGGAAATAAAATATCTAAGCTAATATTTTCATTTTCAAGTATTTCATTGGCTATTGAAAGCAAATGATTTGTAAAATTGCAAGCAAAAACTCCAGCTAAGTGAATGACTTTTCGCTGATTAGAATTGATAATTTGCACGTTGCTCGAAAGTTTTTGAGCTATATTTTTTAGAATGGTTAAATTTTCTATCGAATTGGCTTCTAAGCAAATAGGTATTTCCGAAAAATCAGCTTTTTTATTCTTTGTAAATGTTTGTAAAGGATAAAACACGCCATAATTTACGGCTTTATTTTTAAAAATATCCATTGAAATACTTCCGGCTGTGTGTACAA
>JAIFNL010000029.1 GCA_020047755.1 Bacteroidota bacterium | reverse complement strand
TATTATTGTTTTAGAAATAATAAACGATGAAAATAAAATACTCATAGGCGCAATGGTAGATGCAGTAAACGATGTAATCGAATTAGAACCTACAAAAATTACCGATTTGCCACAGTTTGGCTTTACCTATCAAATAGATTATGTACTAGGAATGTACAACACAGGCAGCGGCTTTATGATGTTTCTTGATGTAAACAGACTTTTTGCCGATGAGGAGATTCCCAATTTATAACAGAAGTTAAATGAAGAATGAAAAACTACGCATTTTTTTCTTAAATTCTAATAACAAATTGTTACATTGTTAAATTGTTCTATTGTTATTTTATTATTAAAAATTGAAAAATTTACAATCTTAGCAACTTTTTCAAAAAGTTACCATTTTTTTACACGATTATTTGGAGCTTACAAACAGACCTTACTAAAAAGGTACTTCACTATCAATTTTTTCGTATGGGAAGCGTAAATTTAAAATCACTTCCTCTTCCTGCTTGGCTTTCAACCCAAATTGTTCCGCCGTGTTTTTCTACAAATTCTTTGCAAAGTAATAAGCCTAAGCCTGTTCCTGTTTCGTTTTCGGTGCCCTCGGTTGTTATTTTTTGTGTAATATCAAATAGTTTTGCTACCGTTTGGGGTTCCATTCCTATGCCGTTGTCAGAAACGGTAATGGTTATATTGTGTTCATTCGCTTCGGCATAAATATCAATCTGTCCGTTTTTGTTGGTGAATTTTATTGAATTGGAAATAAGGTTTCTTAAAATTGTATTTAACATATTTTTATCGGCAAAAAGATTGATTTTGTCTGCTTCAAAATAATTGATTTTTATATTTTTTGTATCTGCAGTTAATTTTAAATTTTCAATCAATTCGTTACAAATTGTTTCAAAATTCAATTTTTTGGGTTGGAAAGGAATTTTTCCCGAGTTTGCTTTTACCCAAAACAAAATATCGTCCAATAGTTTCAATGTATTTTTAGCCGAGTTATGAACTATATTGATTAGTTTTTCAATTTTGTCGGTATCGTATTTCCGAATATTTTTGGTCATTAACGACAAAAAGCCAAGTATCGAATTGAACGGACTTTTCAAATCATGTGCAAGAATTTGCATAAAACGGTCTTTATCAGCATTTAGTTTTTGTAAATCTAAATTTTGATTGCTAATTTGTTTTTCAATTTCCTTGCGTTGGGTTATGTCGGTCGAAATATTGGCGGTTCCAATTAGCGTGTCGGTATTGTCATAAATAGGAAATTTTGCTGTCATAAATACGCGTTCCGATTTATCGGGATAAATTACCAGTTCTTCGCGTTCAATTTTCCCACCTTTTTTAAGCTTTTGGGCAGCACGCTCGTCGTTCATGTACGATTTTATGGGTTCGTCTTGTGGCGAAACTCCAAAAATTTCGGCATCATTTTTTCCTAATAATTCATTTATCGAAGTTTTGCCGGCAGCTTTTACAAAACTCATATTTGTGGCTACTACTTTTAAGTCCAAATTTTTCACTACACAAATATTTTCGGTATTTTCGATAATCGACGATAAATAATTTGTCTGCATTTCGGCTTGCTTGCGTTCGGTAATATCTCTTATACAGGCTACCCTAAAATATTGTCCGTTGTAAAATATATTTTCGGCTTCAATTTCGGCATCAAAGGTAGAGCCATTTTTTCGTACCCCAATTATTTGGTAGGTTTTTGCAACTTGTTTTACAATATTTTCTTTCACTATGGCGTGCGAACTGTGATGTATTATGTCGAATAGATTCATGCCTATCATCTCATCTCGTTCGTAGCCAAGTATTTTCACTGTGCTTTGGTTTACATCAATGGCAATACCATTGTTGTGTATAATAATTCCTTCAAAGGTAAACGACGATAGTTTTTTGAATCTATCTTCGCTTTCCAGAAGTGCTTTTTCGGCTTGTTTTCGTTCGGTAATATCCCTGAGAATATTCATCAAAGCGGGTTGGTTTTTGTAATTGATAGCAATCACTTTAACCTCTGCGTTTATTTCGTGTCCGTCTTTGTGCCTAATGAGGGTTTCAAAGTGCGTAAATCCTTGGGCTTGTATGTCTTCAATGCGTTTTTGAATGTTTTCGGGGGTATAATTTACTTCAAAATCGTTTGCCGTCATTGTTTGCATTTCCTGTTTTGTGTAGCCAACCAATTTCAAAGCGTTATCATTGGTTTCTAATATTTTAGAAGGCAATCCATTGGGGCTGATGCGGAAAATAGTTATACTGTCGGTATTTGCTTCAAAAAGTTCTTTGTATTTTGTTTCGCTTTCTTCGGCTCGTTCTTTGGCAAGTGTTAATTGGTGGTTTGCTCGCTGAAGTTCTTCATTTAATTGCTGATATTCTTCATTTTGGCTTAAAATTTCTTCTGAATGTTCTTTTAAAATCTCTTCATTTTCTTTGCGTAAGGTAATGTCATTCACGGTCGAAATAATTCCAATAACTTCAGCTTTTGTATTTCGCAAGGGTGCGCTTGTTTCCGAAGCCCAACCTTTTAGTTGAGTATTGGGTATAAAATATTGAAAATCATTGGCAGTAATAATTTCTCCGGCTAATGCTTTTTTATAATTGTCAATCATTCCAATGTCGCGCAAAAAAGGAAATAATTCTAGCGGAAATTTTCCTATAACTTGCGATGCCGGCAAACCGGTTATTTTTTCCATAAACGGATTCCAAACCTTAAAACGTAAATTTTTGTCATAAACAACAATTCCTTCTTGTGCACTTTGTATAATTTGCGAGATAAATTGATTTGATTCAGCCAGTTGGTCGGCTATTTCTGTTAGTTCTTCGGCTTGTGCTTGCAATTCCTCGTTTAGGTTGGTCAAATCTGCGTTTGTGCGAGCAATTATTTGCTGCGATTTTCTAAGGTCGGTAACATCTTCAAAGGTCAATAAGGCTAAATTGGTTGAAATATCGCGAATATAAGTAGAAGTAACAATGATTATTCGCTCTTGCTCTTGGTTGTTAATCAATACTCTGAATTTGCCTTCACGTATGGAGCTATTTTGTTTGGTACTAAAGGTTTTGTTTATCGACCCACGTATAATGCAATCCGAACATTCTTGCAGAGTTCCACATTTATTTGTATTTTGCAAAGCAATGTAACAGTTAAACATTTCGCCGCAATAGACATCGAAATTTAGTCCAACTTTAACGCCAAAAAGGTCAAATGCCGATTTATTTACATCAATCACAATACCACTTTGGTCGATTAAAAGCGAAGGAACAGGCGAGTTTTGAAAGAGTATTTTTTGTTGCTCTATTTTGAGTTGTAGATGAATTGCCGTTTGGCGAACTTGCAATAAGTTTCCGACTCTCAATTTTAGCGAAATTTCAGAAATGGGTAAATTTATTGTACAGTTGATTCCATTTGCCAAAAATTGCTCTTCTATGGGTGTATTTACTGTTTCAAATACCGCAAGTACAGGCAATTGATTTTGAGAAAACTTTTTTCGGATTTCGGATAATATTACAAGTCCAATATTATCACGCATTTGTGCATTGATAATAACCAATCCCAAATTGCTATTATCGAGCAAAACCAAAGCATCTTGGCTTGTTTTGGCAATTTGAATTGTATAAATTTCTTTTTCAAGACTATTTGCAATAGAATTTGCTTGTATTGTATTATCGTCTATTATTAGAATTGTAATCATATCTTAATGTATTATTGCTTAAACAATGCAAAGATAAAATATAAAAATGAAAAAATACAAAGATAAAACTGAAAATAATAACAGTAATTCAACAATTCAATAATTTAACAATTCAACAATTTAACAATTCAACTATTGCATACATCAAAATTAATTGTAAATTGCAGCGTTTTTTTAATCAATAAGAACGTATGAAAACCATTTTATATTCATTTGTTTTAGTTCTGTTTTTGGCTGTAACTGCTTGTAATAACGGAACTGACAAAAAAGATAGCGATGCATTAACTCAAAATAATGCAGGTAAAGATAAATTTACCGATACCGAACAAGGATTTAGAATCAAATTCCCTGGTAATCCTACTAAAAATACAGAAACGGTAACTATCGAAGGCATGGGCGACGAACTAATAACCGATTTTACGTACTCCGCCAATGCGGTAATTTATACCGTAGCAGTATCGCCGCAATCTACTACCAATGTGAAAGGAGATGCCGATATGACCGAGTTGCTTATTAGCCTAAAAGATAGCTTTTGTGCTGATTTACAGTTACAAGTAAGCCAAGAAAAAGAAACAAGACTTGATGGAAATGCCGGTATTTTTTTCAAAGCCAATTCTAGTAAATATTACACTGCCGTAGCAAATTATATTGTTAATGGCAAACTTTATCAAGTTGCCATTATCACTTCAAAAGGCGAAATTCCACAAGCAACCATTGATGCTTTTATTGGTTCTTTTGAAATTTTAAAATAATAATTTGATAGCGAAACTTTATAGTAACCCAAATTCTAAGAAAAGCAAAACTACGCAATTTTCCCCAAATTCTAATAACAAATTGTTCAATTGTTCAATTGTTATTTTATCGTGAAAAATTGAAAAATTTACAATCTTAGCAACTTTTTCAAAAAGTCACCACTTTTTTACACTACAAAAAAATTAAGCTTGAATAAGAAATATAGCAGGTTTTTTATTCAAATCGGGCTTAATTTTTTTCCAGTCGGCAAGCGTTTTTGTTTGAATAAATTCATCGTCGGTGGTAATATCGCAAGCAATGCAAAGACGCGTTTTGGAATTGCAGGTTTGAATCAAATCGTCAAGCAGTTGCAGGTTGCGGTAAGGAGTTTCGATAACAATTTGCGTTTGTTTTTCAAAGAGCGACCTTTTTTCGAGGGCAAGTATGGCTTTGGTTCGTTCGGGTTTCTTTACAGGAATGTAACCAGAAAAAGCAAAGTTTTGTCCGTTGAAGCCAGAAGCCATCAAAGCCAATAAAATAGACGACGGACCTACCAAGGGCACTACCTGAATGTTTTTGCGATGCGCCAATTCTACAATGGCAGCTCCCGGGTCTGCTACTCCTGGGCAGCCAGCTTCAGACATTACGCCAATGTGCTGATTTTCTATCTCGTTTAAGAACTGTGCAAACTCCGCTTCGGTGGTATGCTTATCGAGTACATGAAATTGTAGATTATCTATGGGCGTTTTTATTCCAGCTTTAACCAAATAACGCCGTGCCGTGCGAACATTTTCGACAATATAAATGGTTATTTGGTTGATAATATCCAAAACAAAAGCAGGAATTACTTTTTCTACTTGCGTTTCGCCCAACGTAGTGGGAATTAAATATAATTTTCCTTTCATTGTTATTTTATCATTTTAGCTAACTTTTTTTTAAAAAAGTTTCTTGTTTGTTGCATTATCCAGAAAAAAAAGTATTTGAAAGAAAGCGCATCTTTTTTTAAAAAGAAAAGAAGAAAAACAAAATCGTTCTACCAACTTGTTGGTCTGGCGGATAGGCTTTTAGAAAAATATCGGACAGACCAGATAAGCCGTAGAACCGATTATGCTTAATTTTCTTTCAGACACTAATTATTTGCTTAAAAAGTATGCAAAGATAATCTTTTTTTCTTCGACAAACATTTTTTTTCGTGTTACAAACCTTTTTTTCAATGTCGTGCCTTTGTTTTGTCGACATTATTTCAGCTTAGTTCGTACTGCTTTTGAAAAAAAACAAAAGTCAAAATAATTAGCTACTGGCATTAATGCCGTTGTAAAAAAAATGATTAAGCCATTTGGCTTGAAACAACGCCTAATGCTTTGAATGATAATACACAAAAGAAAATTCAAAAAAAAACGATGAGTTGTCATTTTAAATTAATAACTTTGCAAGAAATGAACGAAAAATAGACTAAACTTAATTTCTACCGTTTAAAGGTTGTTTAAAAAAATTTAATGCAACCCATGCTAAAAATATAAATAATTGTAAATAAATAGCCCCGACCTAAAGGTCGTGGCTAATTTTAAAAAATTAGTCTAAAAATTTAAACAACCTCTTTATGTAAACCTATTTTTCTCTCAGAATAGTGACTGAAATAAAATGAATCTTTTGATTTGTTTTGAAATTTCAAAATGCCTTAAATCGGCTGTTTTTTTTCAAATGCAAAATAGAAATTCAAATTTAATATCTCAATGGTTATGAAAAAATATTACACAATCAGTCTTTTACTATTTTTTAGTTTAATTACAATTTCAAATTCTTTTTCGCAAGATACATTGGTATATACAGTTGCTGAAAAATCGCCTGTTTATTATACCGACCAGCGTGCAAAAGATAAAATCATGTTTTATGCCGTAAAAAATGAAAAGGTAAAAATCATTTGTCGATATGGCGAGTATCAAGTTCTTTTTCAGAATAATAGACTTGGTTGGATGGACAAACTTGCCTTTAATGAAAACCGAATAATGGTGGCTAGCGAAGAATTGACCGTTTATTCGCAGCCCGATTTTAGAAAAGAATCTACAAAAAAATTCAATATTGGCGATACTATTTTCTACAAAAAAATAGATGAAAAGAAGGTGTTCTTTTATGTAAAGGGCGTCAAAGTAGAAGGTTGGATTAAAATTGCCGATTTCAAACCTCTAAACGAAAATAAAGTAAGCAAATACAAAGACGACATTTCTATTTATTCGTACAATCGTTTTTTGGACAAAGTTAAACGCCTTACGTTTAAAGAATTACAAATTCATATTGGGCTTCCAACCTCTATCAACGATGAAAAGAATCTGAAAAGAGCTTACTATTCCGATATAACAATTGTGAAAAATTCGGCACACTACAATGGCATTTTTTTATATTACGATACTGCTGGTTTTGTGAAAGATAGCTTAATTGGGCAAGGCTCAATACAATGGTACGAAAACATACCACTTGCAGGCATAGTGAGAAGTATTAGTTTGGGCAAAGTTTTGAACATTGGAAATTGGGACATCTTTCAATACATTGATAGCTTGGCAGATAACAATACTTTTTTGAGCATTGTTTTCCTTATTTTCAAATTTGCTGTTATCTTTTTGTTTTTTGCATTTCCAGTATATGCCGGAAAATATTTTTACAACTGGATTTGTAAATTACAATTTTTGCCCAATATTGTAGTAAAAATGCTTAATTTTATTGCCTTTTTTTCGGTTTACTATCTTTATTATTTGTTTATGTTGCTTCATATTTTTTACCCAATGGATATAATATTTACCATAGGAATGTCCATTTCATTGGTGTATTCATTCAAAAGCAACAATATTTTTGCTTTTAATCACAAGCAAATAGACCGCAACCGCTGTGCAAAATGCCACAAAATGCACACTTTGAAGGTTATAAAGGTAGAAACATTGAAAAAAGTGCACACCACCGAAACAAGCTCTTGGAATCAATATTTAGGTTCCGATACAAAAACAGCTTCGTCGGGAAATGCCTCGGTAACCGTCAAAACAAATTATTATCAGGCGCATAGCAATACATATTCCGTAACTATTTTTCATTTAAAAGACCATATAGAATGTACTAGTTGTAAAAATAGGATAACAATCAATAGGGAAGAAAAAAAATACGGACACGTGTAAAAAAACAAGCGATACATTTTTCAAAAAAAAAAAACGAAAACAATTTGCAGCGTTTTGCAAACAAGTTGCGTATTGAATAAAAAGAAAATACTAAAAAACTGCTAAAAAAAATAAATATGAAAAAATATCTGATAATCATAACATTAACTTTTTTATCGTTAACAACATTTTCGCAAGAAGAGCAAACAAAGCAAAAAATAGGCAAGTACGAATTTTCAATGGAACTTCGCAATTAGGAGATACATTTGTAGCAGGAAGCATTGGTTTAAGCAACGGAATTAGGCTAAATAATGGCTTGTATTTGGGATTTGTAACTGGCAGCGATTTTTTGAATGTGCAAATGATTCCCGTTTTAGCCGAACTAAAGTATGATTTTTCTAAAAACTCACTCACTCCTTATTTACAAGGACAACTTGGCAGCTCTATTGCCTTGAATTTGAACCAAAACCAAGCGTCAACGTATTCTGATGCCGAATGGAAAGGTGGATTTTTAGGCACTTTGGGCTTTGGTGTAAAGAAAAATTTGAAACAAGCTGCTTTGAGTTTTGGGCTAAACTATCGCTACCAAAAAATTTATTACACAATAAAATACAACGAATCAAATACTTCGTACGAAGAAACGGAATATACCATGAACCGAATTATGGTAAAATTCGCGCTTACTTTTGAGTAGTTAGGTCATTTAACGTTTTTTCCCAGTCCACGCAAAACATCATGCGCTAATTTATACGATGACTTCAAGTCATCGTATAAATATAACTAATTGATTATGAGTTTTGCCAACGTTTTTTAACTTTCTCGCAAAGTTGAGTAAAACACACACTAATTATTCTATTTGAGAATTTCAAATTTTCCGGTTTCGTGCAATTTTATTTTTCGTTCAGAATGAACTTGTGTTGTTTCAAAATCACCACCTTCTTCGTCGGCTAAGGTTTCGGTGGTTTCGGTGGCTTTGATTTCGACTAAGAACTCTTTTGTGATGGAAAAGTTGGATTCGCGATAAACTAGTTCCCCGCCTTGGCGCATGTTCCAGTTGTCGAGTACCTCAGTGCTTTCTATTTTTTTTCCATCGTAAGTGTATGTTTCGGCATACACAAAATGATTTATTACGCCCATTACGCCAGGTTCGTAGTGGTAGCCATACAATAAAACCACAAAATTGGAATAAAATATCCGCCAACCGTAATAATACTCGTTCGTTCCCATAACCGACGCCAAATCATACTCGGGGTCGATGTATTTCTTCACCACATTTTCCGGAATTACTTGCGTCAATGTATCGGCGAATAAAAAAGGCAGCGCAGTTTCGCTAAAACTGCTGGCATACTTTTTAAACTCGGGATTGGTTATTTTTGACAAATCGTTTTCTTTCGTACTTTTAGGCTGAGTAGATGCACTACAAGCATACAACGAAAATGGAATGATAAGCAATAGTATTTTAATATTTTTCATACTTTTAATGGGGTTTAATTCTACATTTTTAATTTATTGATAGCGTAACTTGATAGTAATCGAAATTCTAAGAAAGGCAAAATTACGCATTTTTTCCAAATTCTAATCACAAATTGTTAAATTGTTCTATTGTTATTTTATCATGAAAAAATTGAAAAATTTACACCTTTAGCTAACTTTTTTAAAAAGTCACCATTCAGGGGTTTGAGGTCGGGTATTTTCACCCAGCCATACATTGCGGTACGGCTGGGTGGTTTATATTTTACAAATGTATTTTGCCTTGCGGGTTGGTGCTGCAAGACAAAACGGGACACACTGCGAGTATTTGCAATATGCCGAAAACAAAGTTTTCTTTTACAATTGCAACGAAATTTTGCCACTTACATAATTATGTACCAAAATATTAATTAATTCTTCTGCGGTTAAACCATTTTTTGTACCCATGCTTTTTATTTTGTACAAATCATTGATAGGCAGCGAAACATTAATCTTTTGCCTTTTATTTCTGAATGTAGAAATGGCATTTCTAAATTTGTCTTCTACTTCGTTTAAATTTCCGGTCGAATGCCATTCTTCATTTTCGGCACTCTCTAACCAATCTTTTTCTTGGTTGTCCAATGTTAATTCTATATCGTTCATAATCCTAAGTATATTTTTCTTCTACAAAAATATAAATAATGTTCAATGTTTCAACGATTAACGATGAATGTTTTTTGTTTTTTGCTGGCATACCCACATCTCTCGTACAGACGCGCCGGAATATCAATTATCAATTGCTAATGTTTATAGGTTTTTAAACCCAGCCTTGTTCCTTAAACAAATCTTCCACGTCGGCATAAAAGCGTTCAAAGTTGAAATCTTTTATTCCCGAAAGAAATTTCTTAGCACCTCGCAGGGTTTCGGTTGCCATTAGTTTGAGGGCTTCTTGAGGCTTAGCGTCAATGAATTGCTGGTAGTTATTGATGTGTAAATCTACATAAAGCTTACATTCTTTATTCTTGTAATATTTACGTTCGAGTCTTTGCACACCGTTCCAATCACTTGGCAATATAATGAATATAAAACTTAAATGTTTTATTTTGGATACAGAATAATTACTTATACTTAAATTCTCATTGAATAAATCCTGTATCTTTAAAGAAAAGCTTGCATTACTTGCTCTGTAAGCTTTTGAACTTACAATAAATTCGGGTTGTGGCTCAGAGCCAACAAACGGAAAATCTTGTTTTTCTATCTTTTCTAATGTTGTCATTTTTTTTATTTATCTAAAAATTTTACAGCCCGGTGGTTTTAGTAATTCCTGATGCCCCGACCAAATAGGATACGTATAAATAATTAATTTTTCTAAAATTAATATTTCTTTATAATAGCCCGTTGAAATAGGAATATATTCTAAGTTAGCATCTGTTAGAATAATATTTTGCCCTGTATTTTTATAATATACATCAGACGGATATCTTCCATCTTCACCATTGCAGGTCTGTCCCACTTTCCAAACTTCGCCTTTGTTCAAATATACACCTCCTATTATTTGGTTTCCATAGCCTAAAATCGGATACTTTCCGGTTACCCTTGCGTGCAAATAATACAACTCACACCCGGGATAATCGGTTGTTTTGTTTAAAATGCGTTCTATTTCGCTAATCATTTTAGCAAGCAAAGAGCTTTCGATGGGCAAATTACGAACAGCTTGAGTAATGGCTCCGGCTGAGTAAATCTCTTCGGCTAATTCGGCTGCTTCTTCGTAGCTGAAAGTAGGAACGTTTGGGCTTGCAGGCTCAGTTCCAAACCAATGTATCAGTATAAATACCGCAACCGTGAGCAAAATTAGTAAAAAAATTTGAATAAAACTAATCTTGGGTTGTCGAGTTTGTATTTATCACTAATTCATTTACTAATCTTATTCCTTCTTGTTCTTTTTCAAATGCAATTGTTCTAATATTATTAGCTTTTAATACTAAATCGTTTATTTCTTTTTGTTTGTCTTTATTGTGTAGTAAAGGAATTTGAATATCGGTTAGATGATGAGGGTCTATTAAATCAATTACAGAACCTGTTGTTTCTCTTTTTATTAATGCTTTTCCATAATCTGAATTTAAAAATAAAAAAACATAACCAACTAATTCATTTGATTGTAATTCAATTTTTATTGCATTATCGCTCAGTGCAAAATTTTCAAAATATTTTGGTGCTAATACAACATTTCCAATAGTTCCCCTACATGATATTAAAATCATGTTTTCTTTTATTCTTAGTTCTTTTTCGATTAATTTCTTGTGGACTTCTTTTGATAAATATTTTTCCGATTTAGGATTTAATTGTAGAATGTCGTTGCTACCTAAAAATGTAATACCGTCTTCTTTACTTTCTACATAAGTTCTTTTAAATATGCCTGCTTTTTTAATAGTTTTACTTAAATTTGATAATGATAAAAAACTTTCTGCATTTGATTTTAAAAGTTTTGTAACTTCTTTCAAAATTGGTAAGTGGTATGATGCGTCAAACCTTAAATCTAAATCGGTTAAAGAAACGGAATAATTTTTTAATTCAACTGTTTCATCAAAATATTTAGGTTTAATATTTTCAATTGGAATTAATTTTAATTCTTCGTATAAAATATTCTCTGCTTTTTTTAATAGCTCGTTATATTGGTCTCTTAACTCAAATGAATTTATTATTAAGTCATGTATTTTTTGTTTTATTTCATCCGGTGGATTTGGTATTTCAATATTATGCAAATGTTCCGGCTCAATTTGTGAAATAACTGCTCCATAAATATTACTTTGAATTAATTCTTGACCAATTTCTGAACTTAGATAAGCATAAACAAAACCACTATATTTTGCAAGTTTCAATCTAATGGCATGTTCACTAATTAGAAAATTTGTTAAAGTATCATTTACAAGTGTTAAATTACCAATTGTGCCTGAGCGGGACATTAAAATTAGGTCTTTTTGTACTTTGAACTGCTCTATTTTTTGGCTTTTAGACGTTAAGAATTTTATTGGATTAGGGACTAATTCTAACATCTCAGAACTTCCTAAAAATCCAAATGCACCAATTGTATTTTTGGGAACATAATTCCTTTTTGCACGACCGCCGTAAAATGCCTTATCTATAAAACCATTAGCACCAAAAAGAGTAACGATTGGATATTTGCATTTTTTTAAAGTTTCTTTGGCTAAACGTGAGTTAAAGTTATAAACACTTGCTTCCAAACGATAATCATTTTCAATGATTTCCTTAATACTTACTGAAACGTATTTAATTTGCTCTGCTACCATAATATTCCCTGTTCTTTTTTCCATTATACATTTGCAACTAATCTTGTTTGGTCGTCAAGTTGTGGCTCTTCTATTTCTACAATTTCTCCAAGTGCGTTAATATGCTCGTTTGCAAAATAAATAATTTTACCGTCTTTATCTCTTTTGTAAAGATTTACTCCACGTTTATCATGTCCAACTCGTTCAACCATAGTCATAAAAACATTGTAATTCTCATGTTGTGATTTTTGTTTGTCTTCGTCTTTGAGCTTTTGAACAATTAAAACAGATGTTTGAGTTCCATTACGTGGTTGAAATGTATCGGCGTGTAAATCAACACTTGCAATTATTTTTGTGTTTTTAATTAACCATTTGCGAATGTGAGCAAGTCCGGGTGTTCCTAAAATACTATCAGGCAAAACGATTGCTAATCTACCGTTTGGTTTTAAAAATTGAACACAACGCTCTACAAAAAGTTGTTCAGGCGGAACGGAATTTGAACCTTGTGCTATGTCAAATTGTGTTAAAATATTTTGGTCATTAATTGGTATTTTACTTCCAAAAGGTGGATTAGTAACAATTACATCAAAAAGCCCAATTTTGTTATGGTTAGTAATATCGTCAATACTAATACCAAAAACGTCTGCTAAATCTGTTTTAAATTCGTAATCCCACTCATGAGGCGGTAATAATGAGTTACAACGCATTATGTTACCACTGCCGTCATTGTTCATTACCATATTCATTTTTGTAGCTTTCACTAAATCGGGATTTATATCGAAACCAAAAAAGTTTTTTGCTGCGGTTTCTCTAATCAAATCAAGTGCAATTTGTCTTTCGTGTTCAGTCCATTTGATTCTTGGTTTACCAAGTTGTTTTTCGATTTTTTCTTCTATTTGTTGAATAACTAATGTCATAGCTTGAACTAAAAATCCGCCTGTGCCGCAACTGCTATCTAAAACTCTTTCATTTGGTTTCGGATTTACCATTTCCACTGTCATTTTCATAACATTTCGCGGGGTGAAAAATTCTCCCCTGTCGCCACGTAGATTAGCTCCTACAATTTCTTCGTATGCTTTGCCTTTTACATCTATATTTGTTTTTAGTAAATCGTAATCTTGTAATTCACCAACTATAAATGCGAGTGTTCTTGGGTCTTTGAAATTTATTTTATCGTTTTGTTCAAATATAAGTTTATATTTTTGTTTTACTTTTGTAAATATTTTATCAATTCGTTTTCCTACTGATAATTGACCGTCTCTGCTATTTCTTTCTTTTGGTGTAACAAAAAATTCAATATCAGATAATACATTTTTTTCATCTTCGATTTTGCAAAATATCACTTTCAAAAGTTCAAAAAAAGCTGGCTGTTTTTGAAAACCTTCAAAGGCATAAATAAAATTATGACAACGTTTGAAAGTAAAAAGTAAATTATCGGCAACTGCTTTTCTTTGTCTTCCACGTTTCGGTTTGTCGTCTTCATGAATTTCTGTACCAAATTCAGGAATATCGCTGTATTCGTAAAATTCAAATTCTCCTTTTTGATTAATATTTTTTTTGAATACTTCTTTATCTTTGCCGTTTGTCCACATTCCCCACTCCGAATTTAGACAAGCTGACATATAAGATTTTAATTGGTCTATACCTTCTTTTTTATCAGAGGGCTTAATATTCTCTTTTTTGCATTCAATAATTATTTTAATATTTTCTTGTTCAAAAAGAATACAATCTTTTGGAAAAATAGCAATATCAACTCTTGGTTTGTTTGTACCTATTTTTATACCAACTTCGACTTGTATTAAGTCTTTTGGATAACCTAATTCATTTACAAGTCGTTTCAGAATATTCTGACGTACATATTCTTCTTGGGTGTCTTTGCGAAAAGTACCGTCAATATAATCTTTAATTTTGCCTTCTGGCACTGATACGATTTCTATATTTATTTTTTCTTTCATTTTGTCATTTATTTTACAGATGCAAAATTAATATTTTTTTCAATCATCTGTTATCTTATCGCTATTTTTTAGTTTCTTGGGATTGCAGCTAACATTTCAATAACCTCAACTCCTATTGAGGTTATTTCTTTTTTATCAGAAAATCCTACTACTATTTAATTTGCTGTTATTTTGCATATTACATGTTTTTGATAGTTGAGCTTTTTGTATTTTGTAGTTTGTAGTTGAGCTTTTTGTTCCAATGAAACAGT
>JAIFNL010000044.1 GCA_020047755.1 Bacteroidota bacterium | reverse complement strand
AACCTCGAACTGGGCGACAATGTTTTCCGCTGGGCATTCAACTCTGCTTCCGATGATGTAATTATCAGGCGTTTACCTAACTTAATAGAAGAAACCATTACGGCTGGCGAAAACCAACAAATTTGTGATGGACATAACTTCACACTTATTACGGGAACCGACCCAAGTATTTTTGGACCAGAAACAACAGGAAATTGGTCGGCAGAAGGCGGAATGGCTGGAAGCCCTGCTTTTTTTGACAATCCTACAAGCTACAATACAACGGTTGGAAATTTAGGATTAGGCGACAACAATCTTTATTGGAACCTCAATAATGGTTGCAGTTCAAACGGAGCATCGATTACAATTCACGTATCGGAGCTACCTTACGCATGGGCAGGAGAAGATATTTACACGGGAGTAAATTCTACCTTTCTAAATGCTTATTTGATGGGCGAAAATAAAAAAAGCAACCTCAATACCAAGCAAGAAGAAACTGGCATTTGGACAACCGACGGTTCTGCTAAAATTATAACTAAAGAAAACCCCAATACCGAAGTTACAAATCTTGCTTTTGGCGAAAATATTTTTTATTGGACAGTTACAAACATAAATGGTTGTCAAAATATAGATACCGTAAAAGTTTTTTACAAAAATAAAGTTGCTGCCCAAGATTCGCTTGCATTGGTTGCTTTATTTGATGCCACAGCAGGTAATAATTGGAAAAACAGAACCAACTGGAAAAAAACTCCGGTAAAAGATTGGTATGGTGTTTTAGTTAATGAAGCCTTCAACATCGACTCGATAAATCTATCGTATAACAATTTGAAAGGAACAGTTCCTGCTGAATTTGGGAATATGTCTTATTTGGAATATCTTGATTTGAGCAACAACTCCCTTACTGGAAAAATAGAAGAATCGATGGTTCATATTCCTAATTTACGCGATATTTTTTTGAATAATAATAAATTTGATGAGTTCCCAGTAGTTTCAAGAGCAAGAAATTATTATAACTTTAATATTTCATACAACAATTTAGTGTTTTATAATTTCGAAGGAAAGGAAAAACCCTCTGCCGAAATATTTATTTTTGCTCCTCAAAATCCAATCGTTTTAGCACAAGATACTTTTCAAACCACAATGGGGTCAAAAGTTAGCTTAAACTTGAACGAACTCACAACCAAAAACTTAAATACTCCCGGACTTGTTTTTCAATGGAATTTCAATGGAATGCCGCTTGAAAATTCGGCTAACTATCTAGGTGTCGATACACGCGCACTCACAATAACTTCGGCTTCATTAGAAAATTTAGGGATGTACACTTGTTACATTTCGCACCCCGAAATGCAAGAATTGGTTCTTCAAACAGACCCCATAATGGTAAAATTTGAAGACGTAAAAGCTGGTGCAGAACAAAACGTATGCGACAACAAGGCACAACTTAACGCCATTTATCCATTAGCCGGAACTTGGACTACTTACGGAAATGCACTAATAGCAACCCCAAGTTCAAACAATACTTTGGTTACAAATTTAGATTTGGGTGCAAACTTTTTTTACTGGAATACTTCTATCGGTGTAGGCGAAGTGATTGTTTTCAACAATTTAGTAGTAATAGCCGATGCAGGAGCAGATATAGAAACTTGCGACTATAGCATAATGCTCATGGGCAATATGCCACAAATGGGTTATGGAATGTGGACAAGCAGCGGAAGTGCTACATTAGAAACCTACAGCGGAAGTTACACCGCTTATGCCTACAACTTGGCAGAAGGCGATAACGAGTTTGTTTGGACTATCACCAACAACAACTGCACATCGAAAGATATTGTAATTGTAAAAAATACACGTCCCGTAGCAAATGCTGGCAACGATACAACAATTTATTCGCAAGAATATCCTATTCCAAGTGCCAGCTTAAATTTAAAAGCAACTCCCGCTCCGGCAGGCTTTACTGGCTATTGGAGTACTTATACCTCAGGAGTTACCCTAACCAATACAACCCAGCACAATACGCTTGTAACTGGTTTGCAAGCAGGCGAAACCGTACTTCAATGGGTAGTAAAAAGTGATATAAGCAGTTGCGAAAGTTATGATTATATAACAATTACATTGGCAAATCATATCCGCAATGCAGGAACTACAGCCGTATGGAACAAAGCAAGCGACTGGATTCCGGCAGTAGTGCCAACGATAAACGACTCGGTAAGCATTAGCAATTGCCAAGTAGAAATATTTGGTATTTCGGCTTATTTCAGAAGTTTACATATTGGCTCAGGCGGTTTTGTTTGGGTAAAAGAAAATTTACTCACCAAAGCAATGGGCACATTAACTGGCGGAAAAATTGTAATAGAACAAGATGTAGAAAAAAATGCAAAAACCGGAAAAGGTACTTTGAAAGTCGGCTCAGGTGGACGAGTAGTAATAGAGCAAGACGTGGAAAAAGGTTCTAAAACTAGCTCAAGCAATAACAAAAAAGGCTTAATAGTAGGTTCAGGCGGCGAAGTGGTAATAGAACAAGACGTGGAAAAAGGAACAAAAGCCAATCCGGCAGTTCTTGAGATAGCTTCTGGTTTACCTTTTATTGTAGAAGAAACCAACCCACTATCTACCTTAACAGCTTACGTAAAAATAGGCAACGGCGGACAGGTTTACCTCAATCAATATTATGGAGGGGTTAAAAATGCAAAATTTGTAGCCAACACAAGTTTATCAATTGGCTCAGGTGGACGAGTAGTGATAGAACAAGACGTAGAAAAAGGAAAAGCCATTGCTGCTCTTACTATCGGAAGTGGCGGAAGAATTGTAATAGAACAAGATGTAGAGAAAAAATCGAAAGCAACAACCGGAACATTAAGTATTTCGGGCGGTCGCGTTGTAATAGAACAAGATGTTGAAAAAACTTCAACTACTATAAGCAGTTCTCCAAGCATTTTAATAGGCAATGGCGGAGAATTGATTATAGAACCAAACGTAGTAACTGGAACATTATCAACTCCTTCTGTGCAAGTAGCTGGTGGTATCTTGAATGTAGGAAACGCAAAAAAAGGCAATGGAAAAGGAATCCTAAGCAGCGGACGTGTTGTAATAGAGCAAGATGTAGAAAAAAAATCGACGAAAGCTACACCCGATATGACTGTTTTTGGAAATGGTATTTTAGAATTTCAAATTATTCCTAACACTACCACAAGCGCATTCATCAATATTGGAAAAGATATGGCATTAACATTTAATAGTGGTTCGGACATTATTTTGCCAGCAACTACAAACGTAGCCACAATCGAAACCAAAGAAAGCAGTTCGGTGATAGACCACGCAGGAGTAATTGATGGTAACATCGTTTGCTACCAACAATTTACAGCAAATACCACCCGATTTACTTCTCCTCCAGTAAGAGAAAGTCTTGCCGATGTTTTCAACAATTCGGAATTAAAAAGCTGGAACGAAGCATTAGCTTCTTGGGACAATTTTGGTTTTGTAAACCTCTTAAATACAGCTCAAGGATTTAGAGTAAAATTTGAAAACGACCAAACAGTTAAATTCCAAGGTGTTGTAAATATTGGATTGCAAAACATTAAATTAAAAAACACCCTTTTGCAAAACATCAACAAGCGAGGTTTTAATCTAATCGGAAACCCATTTACGGCAGCAATAGACTGGGAAAGTGTTTATTCAAATGAATTAGAATCCGTTATTTATACTTACAACGCAGAAACCGAAACCTTTGGAATTTATCAAAAAGGAGGTTACAGTTTGAATGGTGCCGACCAGTACATCGACGCTTCGGAAGGATTCATTGTAAAAGCCTTGCCTTCAAGTGTAAATCCCGACATTAGCATTAGCCAAGACAACGTGATACACAACATCTTAGGACTTGTAACAAAAACCCCTTACAAAACAAGCACCGAAGGTTTGAAGCTAAGTGTTAAAAAAGGAAATTACTCCGACCAAATTATGGTTCGCCTCAACGATGCAGCAACCATGGCATATGATCAAGGATTAGATGCATTCAAGCTTTTTGCGTTCAACCCCAATGTGCCACAACTTTACACACTGGGAAGCAACAACGAAGAATTAGCCATCAACGTAACCCCAAATCCAGTTAATAACCAAGCAACCAAAACCATCGCGCTCAATTTTAAATCTGCCCTAAGTGGAACTTACACAATTTCAGTAGATGAATTTACATTTACCGACAAATATTTCCACTTAAAAGATATAAAAACTGGTACACTCACCGATTTACGAACGGTCAAAAATTATGAATTTGAATGGTCTGACAAAGATTCGCCCGAACGTTTCCAACTTTTGTACAACACTACCGTTGGCATAAATGACGTGAACAATGCCGAAAATTTCAAGATTTATTCAAACAAAAACAATATCTATATTTCTGTAAATGAATTAAATACTGCCACAAAAATGGAAGTTTACAACATCAGTGGAACCAAAGTATTTGAATCAAAAATAACAGAACAAGGTATTAGCACCTTTGCAATAGACCAAGCTGCCGGAAATTATTTTGTAAAAATTACATCCGACAAAAATACATTCGTAGAAAAAGTATTCTTAACCAAGTAGAAAATAATTAGGAATTTTAGAATTAGGAGTTAGAAATTAGAAATTTCTAATTCTTAATTCTTAATTCTTAATTTTAATTCCTTTTGACCAATATCACAGTTTTTTTTCCAATAACGTTGCTTACAAGTCGAAATTAAATTCTATTTTTGTATAAATTCACAAATCAATATAAGTAAATATGAAAATAGCAATTCCAACAGACGACAGAGTCAATGTTGCCGAAAGAACAGGACGCGCAAAAGAATTTGCGATAGTTGAAATAGACAATCACGAAGTAAAACAAATTGATTACAAAACCAATAGCCACGAGCATCATAGCCACGAGCAACACAACGAAAGCGACGAACATTCTCACTCCGATATAGTAGAAATTATGAGCAATGCCGACTTTTTGATTGTGCTAAATATAGGAAAACATTTGAAAAACGATTTGGACAACAACAAAATTCCGTACAAAAAAACTGAGCTAAAAACAATACAAGAAATTATAAACAGCTACAAATAAAAAAAAACCGACAAAATGTCGGTTTTTTTTATTTATTTAATTACTCATTTAAGCTAATTTTTGGGCTTCACATTCGAGCTTAGTATTGCTTCTTTTTTAGCAGTAGTTTCAATCTCTTTTGTAGATTGATTTCTAAAAACAAAATAAAAACCTGCCAAAAAGAATGGAATACTCAAAATTTGTCCCATATTAAGCACCATTCCATCTTCAAAAGCTTCTTGGTTTTCTTTCAAAAATTCGATTAAAAAACGCGCAGCAAAAGCAAAAATCAAAAAAATGCCAAACATAAATCCTTGCTTATTTTTGTACTCCGTTTTTTCATAAATATACACAAGTGCCAGAAAAACAAGAAAATACGAAAAAGCTTCGTACAACTGAGTCGGGTGGCGAGCAACCAACGGATAATACGCCTTGGCACGAACAAATTCCACACCCCAAGCCACATCTGTTTGGAAACCAAATATTTCGCTGTTCATAAAATTACCAAGCCTAATGAGAAAAGCCCCCAAAGCCACTACCACCATAATTCGGTCGAAAACCCAAAGCGGTGAACGTTTCGACACAAATTTGGAAAACAAAATCAGTGCAATTACAATTCCAATAGCACCTCCATGGCTGGCTAAACCTCCATGCCAAACCTTAAGAATTTCACTCGGATTTTGCGAATAATAAGCCCAATCATAGAAAAATACATGACCAAAACGAGCACCCAAAACCACAGCTAACATCATGTAAATAAGCAATTTATCAGCCCATTCGTCAGGCACATTTTCTAATTTGAACATTCGGGTTATAATCGAAAAACCAAACAAAAACGCCAAAGCAAACAACAAGCCATACCATCTAATCTCAAATGGTCCAAGTTGAAATAAAGTAGGGCTAATATCCCAAACAATTGATAATAAACTCATTAAAATATCGTTTTAAAATTTATTCAAACAAAAATAATCCTCAAAATTAATAAAAAAATAGATGTAGAAAATTTTTTTGCTAAAAATTGAACCACCAAAAATAAAGTTAAAATAAAAGAAATAAAAAAAATATAGTAAAAAAGATTATATTTTGTTAATTTATTGGTTATTAAAACAATAATAAATAAAATTGGTACGGTTAAAAATAAAAATTGCAATTTAAAAATAAAAAAATCACAAAAAAACATAAAAAGTAAAATATATTTGGAAATTTTAAAATTTATACCTAAATTGTAAAACGAAAAATTAAGGAAAAAGTGAGTAACTTTCTTTCAATCAAAGAAACCACTGTTTATTTTTTGTTAAAAAGAATCTTTGAAAATGATTTTTAAACCAAAGCAATCCAAAGCATTAGCTAAATTTAATAACACAAATCAAATTTCTTAAAATACTTAATAAACTATGCGACAATTAAAAATTTCGAAGTCGATAACCAATCGCTCAAATGCCTCATTAGATAAATATCTACAAGAGATAAGCCGAGTAGAATTAATCAGTGTAGAAGAAGAAGTAGAATATGCACGCCGTATAAAAGCCAACGATAATTCGGCGTTAAATAAACTAGTAAAAGCAAATTTACGTTTTGTCGTATCTGTTGCTAAACAATATCAAAATCAAGGACTTAGCTTACCCGACTTGATTAATGAAGGAAATTTAGGATTACTTAAAGCAGCCCGAAAATTTGACGAAACTCGTGGTTTTAAATTTATTTCGTATGCCGTGTGGTGGATACGCCAATCGATACTGCAAGCCCTTGCAGAACAAGCACGTATAGTGCGTTTGCCTCTCAACCAAGTAGGCTCGCTCAATAGAATTAAAAAGGCAAAAGCAGAGTTTGAACAAGAACATCACCGAGCACCAAACATTAAAGAGCTTGCCGAAATACTCGACATTCCCGAAAAAAAACTCAAAGAAAGCTTAAACGTGCGCAGCCGACATGTTTCGGTTGATGCTCCTTTTACCAACGACGAAGAAAGCAACCTGCTCGATGTAATCGAAGACATTGATTCACCTTTTGCCGATAGTAATTTAATTAACGAATCGCTTTCTAATGAGATAGATAGAGCTTTAACAACTCTTACCATGCGCGAAAAAGAAATAGTAAAATCATTTTATGGCATTCAACAAGACGAAATGAGTTTGGAAGAAATTGGCGACAAATTTGGCTTAACACGCGAAAGAGTACGCCAAATAAAAGAAAAGGCAGTCAGACGATTACGACATTCATCGCGCAGTAAATTACTAAAAACTTATTTGGGATAATTTGTTTTTTGAATGAAAAAATAAGCGATAGAAGTTATGAATTATTCCATCTACGGAAATTTTCCTATAAATAACTTTGCTAAATAAACATACAATTAATTTTGGTTCACGACTTATGAAATTTGGATTAAAACAAACAACAATTGACGCTATTAACAGTGTATTTAACTCATTTACAGAGGTTGACGAAGCTATCCTGTACGGTTCCAGGGCAAAAGGCAATTATAAAAATGGTTCGGATATTGATATAACACTCAAAGGTAAAAATCTGAATATCAACACATTAAATAAAATAAGTTTGGTAATTGACGATTTATTACTGCCTTACACCCTCGATTTATCCATCTTAAAACAAATTAAAAACCCCGATTTAATCGCACATATTGAGCGAGTTGGAATTGTTTTTTATGAAAAAGAAAAATCAAAAAAGAACTAAAATTTTTAAATAAAAAATGAAAAGTGAAAAATAAAAAGTTATTTTTCACTTTTCATTTTAAAAAGCTAACGTTAAATTTTCTAACGCTTGTACCAGTATTTGCCGGCTGCAAGCCAAGTTAATTCGCTGAAAACCTGCACCAGTTTTACCAAACATATCGCCAGAATTTAATCCCAGATTTGCTTTGTGAATAATCAAATCATTTAATTCTTTCTGAGTCAGGTCATAAGCTCTAAAATCGAGCCAAGCAAGGTAAGTTCCTTCTGGTTTTAGCATTTTAATTTTGGGCAAAT
>JAIFNL010000210.1 GCA_020047755.1 Bacteroidota bacterium | reverse complement strand
ATTCAACCAAATCTTTTAAAGGTTTTACATCTTTAATTTGATTATCCTTTAAAAAGAGTTTTCTTAATTTATCTAATTTGCTTAACGAATTCAACTTTTTAATTTTATTTTTGTTCAATTCAAGCCTTATCAAGTCGGTTAAACTTTCTATTGCTTCAAAGTTTTCTATTTCATTATTTCCCAAATAAAGCCTTTGCAAAGATGTAAATTTTCCCAAAAACGAAATATTGCTTATTCCATTTCCTCTCAAATTCAATCCAATCAATTCACCATTTTCATTTATGGAATAGGCATTTTTAACATCATCGTTGCCTATTTCGTCTATTGGTTTTTCATCTAATTGTAAGCCTTCTATACCTGCTAATTTTTCAATTTCGAGAATAAGACTTGGTTTTGTTATTGTTGGTTGTTCCGTTGTAAATTGTCTCAAATTCTTAGGCAACTTCAATGAAACATAATTTCCCTCCGGTTTGACGCTGGTTAAGATAGGTAGTATTCCAATTTCTTGTTCGTTGATGGCATTTTTGTTTGCTTCTGTGATTTTAAAAAAGTTATCGAATAGTTGTTTTTTCTCCTCGTTCATTGCCGAAATCATGCTTTCCAATACATAGTAAACCCTTACTTGTTCGTCTTGGTCTTTTTGTTGTACGGCTTTGTTAAACATTTCGGAAACAGCACGTAACGAGCGGTATGGATTTATAACTGCCAATGCCGTGGTCTTATGGGTGTCTTTTTCGGCTATGGTAAGCGGGGCTTTGTCGGCATATTGATTCAAAAAATCGGATAATTGCTTTACATGGTCTTCTCCAAAGTTTTGCTCCAACATAAACAACAGATAATCGCGAATTTTGCTGTTAAATTCGTACATTTCGTAACCAATTTGTGCCGTAAACGGTGCATTTATTACATCGGCAATATCGGAATACACTATAGGCGAACCCACACTTTTTTGAATAATGTGCCCGAAATTTGCCCACAAATGAAACAGCCAATCCATTCGGAAAAACAAAGGCAAAGCGGCATGACAAGCAAACCAATATGCAGTTACCGATTTGTTTGCAAAACTGTTTACCTGCCTAATTTGTTGTTGTTCGGTTATATTGCTTTCCCTGAAAATCATTAGAGTATAGGTTGAAAGTGAATATTGTTTTTCAAATAATGAATGGTTTGTTGCAAGCCGTTTTCCGAAATCTCGTACATCTGCACTGCCAAACTGATATAAATTGCCGAAGTTTTTCGCCAACGGTGCTCAGGCATCGGATTTAGCCACACCACGTTTTTAGCTATTCTACGAATATCGTTCAATATTTCTTTGGTTCGTTTAATTCTGGCACTGCTGTAATTACCTTTTGCCGCACCGGCATCGCTTATAAAAATTACGTGTTTACCGTTTAGTTTTTCCCTGAAATTTCTCCATTCTTTTTTTGTTTTCATTTCGGTATCGGAATACAAAAACGGTTCGGGCAAATTGTAACAATAATACACCTCGTTTTTTATCTGACTCGAAATAATATCGGTAATCTGACTGCTCAACCAACGAAAAACACCCATAGAACCCCAATTGTCCACTATTGTAACCAATTGCATTTTATTTTTCGGGGTATGTTCGTAGAAAATTTCAGACAAAAAACCTTTTTGTGCAATATTTGCGGTACAAGCGGCAACATCAATGGTTTCAAAATCGGGTTCATATACCATATTGCGCAAACTACGCCAATGAATTTGCAGTGGTCGTTCGGCAAACGGAAGAAAATTGCGATGCGAAAACGTAAAATGATAGGTGCTTTTCAACTCGTTTTGTTGCGATTCGCTTTGCACTGCGTTGGCATCTTGCCCCATGCTCAAATACACCGTTTCGTAATCGGGCACAAGGTTGGTTTGTGTTTGCGAATTTGAAGTATCTGTTTTCTTGTCTTTTTTTTGTTCTGATGTTTCTGAATCTTTATCATTATCAGTTATTTTATCTGGAATTTCTTGTGGCTTTGGTTTTTCCGATTGCGAATCGTTTGTTTGTTCTTGTTTTTCAAGAATAGCGGTAAGCCGTTGTTTTATTTGGTTAAACGAATTATGAAAACTATTGTCGAACCATTCGCTATCATCTTGTTTTTTCGACCACAAGCATCTACACAATCGCAACAATGCGTCTTCCGATTCTATGCCCAAGCCCTGATTTATTGCCGACAAAAAAGCATAATAGTCGTCCAAATGCAACAAATATTTTGGACGCAATTCCAGGAAAAAATCAAACAAAGGATATGTGTTATTCTTTTCCATAGGATAGTTGTTTGGGTTCTTTTTTCGGAATTTCTACCGAATTGTTTGGAAACAATTTGGCATCTTCTCTTTTTTTAAACAATGCTTGAACCGCAGGAATTTTGCCTTTTTCCAATTGTTCTTTTATTTGTTCTTTTCTCTCCGGTGTGGCAGACGACATATACAAAAACCAATCAATCATTTCGCTGGTGGAAACAAGTTTTTCACCCGATTGTTGATTTTTTTCCTGTACTTCACGAATTGCTCTAAAAACGGTTATCCCATCTTCAAACAATGTTGTATCCACATCTTTATTAGTTTCCAATATTTCTTTTAAACGCTGGTCGGTAGGAAATTGAATCTTATGATACACACAACGCCGCAAAAACGCCGCAGGCATTTCTTTTTCGCTGTTACTGGTGATAATTAGCAATGGGCGTTGTTGTGCCACAATAGTTTCATTGGTTTCGGGAATGAAAAACTTCATTTCGTCCAATTCCAACAGCAAATCGTTCGGAAAGTCAATAGGGGCTTTGTCTATTTCGTCAATCAACAAAATAGCAGGATTCTCTGCAGTAGATTTGCGAAATGCCTCGCCCAGTTTGCCAAACGAGCGATAATTTGCTAAATCTTTGATGCCACGCCTTGCAAACGATTTACCGTGTAAAACGGTTTGGTTTGTTGCAGAACTTTGCACATCGAACAAGCGTTTTAAGTTATCGAAAGAATAAAGCCCTTCGCGTGCTTTAGTGGTGGATTTTATATCCCAACGGAAATAAAATTCCTTATACTTATCCAAGTACCACTCTGCGGCAATGGCTTCTGCCAATCGGGTTTTTCCACAACCCGGGTCTCCGGTAATAAACAACGGTCGCCCCAAAAATGCTGCAATATTTACGGCTTCTATTAAAGAATCATCGGCAATGTAGGCAGGAATTAGTTTTGCTAATTCGTCGGACTGTTTGGCAATGTAGGTTTTATTAATTATTCTGTTTGGTTGCATGGGATTAAGTTTAAATTGAGTGAATTATCTGTAAACTCATGTTCTATTTCGTAACCTATTTGTTGAGTTAATTCTTTTATGAATGTATAAACATATTTTCTATCAGAGTTTTTGTATTTTTCACTATTTGCAATATAAGTTGTATAATCAGAAAAAAAACAGTTATATTCATTTTGCTTACCTATTTTTTTAATGACTTCCAACTTGAATAGATTCTCAAATTCTTTTTCCAATTTCAGAATTTCTGCGCTAATGTACTTTTCCGAACGTTTATTTTCCGGCAATGCCGACGATTGTATTATATATTCTTCTTTTATAATTAAATCATAATAAGATGGAAAAATAAAAAACAGCAACGCATTTCCTTTTGTCTGTTTGTTATTACAAGCTTCAATTATTTTATTTATACATTTTGTGTCATTTTTACTATATAGTTTAGTATATAAAACAACTGGATATTTTTCCGTGTCTTTTATATAATTATCAAACTGTGAATTTATATCGTTAAAATTTGTTGATATCTTTAAAAATGTGCAAAAAGAATTATTATTTCTTCTTTCATTTTCAATTATTTTATAAATAAAATACATCTCTTCTTTACTATTTTCATCAAAAGTAAAAAAGGTAATATCGGTAGATTTTATCCTTGTAGATACTTGTTTTAACTGTTCTGCAAAATTAAATTGCAGCAAACACTGTTTTAAATTATCTATTTCAATAGGTTCTTCTGCTTTTATTTGTTCTTTTGTTGGTAATATAGGTGAATAAATTGTTTTATAATCAATTTCTCTTCCATCTTTCCACAAAGAAATCAGATTTGCATGTTTGGGATATGTCGTTGTAAAATTAAAACAACCACTTAGTATTGCTTTTTCCATACTAACTGGTGGGTCTTGTTTTAATCCCAAATAAAACCTTTCAGCAATTTTTTTTGCAAGTCCATCTTCAATTTCATTGTTTTTAATCCCCAAAACATATATTCCATGTTCTGAAATGATTTTGGCCTGATTTGATGAAAAGCAAGAGTTTAGAAAGACTAATTTCAAGTATTCGGAACTTTTCTTGTCAAATATTATGCGCAACTGTAATTCTTCTATCAATTGAGTCGTTCCATAAATTGAATTTTTAAGACATAATCCGTTTTCTGTACTATGTCCTGAGTAATGTAACACATTAGGATGCTCTTCTGTTATTCGCGTTATCAATTTGTCGTAATCCGTTTCCGCAGAAATTGGCAAAAATCTAATTGTTCCTTGCGATTCTTGAAATTTTAACTTTGTAACAATTTCATCATACTCTGATGACAAACTAAGTTGATCGTCAGGATAAGCTGCTGCAAAAAGTATTTTGATTGGATTTATATGGCTCATATTTCAGCAATTGTTATGCAGAATCAATGAAAACAAGGGCAAAAGATACAATAGACCTTGTTTGTGTTAATAATTTATTCAATAGTTAGTAAACCGTCCTCGGTTTGCAAAGTATCTGTATCCAACTTGTTATCGCCCCTTACTACTTTAAGTGGTGTTTTACTTAAAGTGTAACAATTTTTTTCTTTATTGTAAAGAATTTTACTGGCTTTTAACGCAAAAGTAACAGGTTTATCGCCTTTATACGAAATTCGCGAATCGCTATCTTTTTCCGCTTCGGCTTCAATTTTTAGTTTTGCAAATTTTGCAATTGCATCTGCCTCTAATTTACCCGAATACTGAAATTCCGATGCGCTTCGTATTTTAAAAGAAGTAGTTTGTAATACATCGGTAACCACAAAAATACGCCCTGCTTGCAATTTCTCTATAAACCCGGGTATTTCTATGTCTGGTTTGACTACATTCAAATATTTTTCAAGTAAAATCTCGTTATCAGCAAACAAGCGTTTTACATTTTCAAAAGAAAAAAGCAGTTTATCTGCAACGTTTAAATTTGATAAAGCATTTGCACTACCTATTACAGATAGTTTTTGAATTGTTTCAACCGTAACTCCTACTTTAACACTCAAAATATCATGTCCGTTAAAAGAAGCCACCTCTTCTGTATCGCTAATTTTTGGGACTTTCCCTACGCCTTTTTTAGGAAATAAAGCAAAAATATCTCCGTTCAAAGCAGTTGCAATTTCTGCTTGTTTCGAAAATTTATCGGTGATTCGTTGTAACAAACCTTTTTCGTCGGCTTCTATAAGCGTCAAAGGAAGAACTCCTTCGCGGGCGTGTGCTAACCACACCCAACCTAATTGTTGTATGATGCTTGGTTCCATTGTTTTTAAAATTTAAGGGTTTTGTAATCAATTTCTTTTCCATCTCTCCACAAGGAAATCAGATTTGCGTATTTTGAATAAGTCATAGCAAAATTAAAACAACCACTTAATATTGCTTTTTCTATACTGATGGGTGAATCTTGGATTAATCCCAAATAAAACCTTTCCGCAAGTTTTTTTGCAAGACTGTCTTCTATTTCAGTGTTTTTAATTCCTAAAACGAAAATGCCTTGTTCAGATATAACTTTGGCTTGATTAGAAGAAAAGCATGAGTTTAAAAATACCAATTTAAGATATGTAGATTTTTTTTCAAAAATCATTCTCAGACCAAAATCATCAATAAGCTGAGTATTTCCATCAACCGAATTTCTTAGGCAGAGCCCTTCTTCCGTGCTATGACCTGAATAGTGCAATATATTCGGTTGCTCCAATGTAAGTCGTGTTACCAACTTGTCAAAATCGGTTTCCGAAGAAATATCCAAAAGTTTTAATAATTCTTTATCCAACATTGGTTTTATTTTAGTTCGAATTTCATCAAATTCAGAACTTAAAGTAAGTCGATCATCAGGATAGGCCGCCATGAAGAGAATCTTGATTGGATTGGCACTTAATTTCTTTTCCATATCTTTTACTTCGTTTTGTTCTGCTTCTAATTTATCTTTTAATGCAACCAGTCCATTTTTGATTGTTAAATTGATGTTTGAGCCGGAAACTCCTTGAAATACATAATTACCGTTTCCATTTACCATAGAAGTATTTTTTGAAACAGTTGCAATATCGCCCGAAATTTTGGTTTTGTATTTCAAAATCTCTTGTTCTAAGTCATTTATTCTTTGAGCTATAGCAAATTTAGCATCGGCATCGCTCGTTTTTACAATTTCTTTTTCAAGAAAAGTGCGTTTTTCGATAATCAAATCCAAGACTTCTTTGTAGCCTTTAAGTTCTTTTTCTGTAATCATATCGGTACTTTTTTGTGAATTATTTTCTATGTTTGATTGCAAAATACTTTGTGGTAAGTTACTAAAAATGTGTTGAAAGCCATTTGTAATTCGGGCTTTTGTTTGCAAATATTCATTGCGCGATAGAATTTGTTGTGCATTGTCGTTTTCGTTTTGTACATATTGCGATTTCAACAAAATCAACGTATTGTACACAGCTTTATCAATGTTTTCAATTGTTTTCATTGCCAAACTAATGGCTTCTCCCACTTTATTGCTGACTAAAAGCAAGCTTATTTCTTCATTAAATGTCATATATTTATATAATTTATATCTATTTTCTGCTTTTTCAAATTTAAAAAATATATTTTGAAAAACAATTAATTGTATTAATTTTTTTATTTTAATTTTTCTATTTCCATTTCCAATTCCTTTATTTTGTTTTGCAAATCGTATTTTTTTTCGGCATCGGAAGTTTTAAAAAGTTCTTTTTCAAAAAATATTTTTTTATCTATCAATTTGTTTAATGATATTTCAAATTCCTTTTTGTATTCCTCATAACCAATTCTGAACAATCTGAATTTTTCTAAAGAACTATCCCGTAAAACCTTTTCAAGGTCGTAAGTATTTTCAATATTCAATCCGATTTTCAAATTCCTATCATTTTTATTGATATTCCGTAAAGTTTCAAAAACTTCGTATTTCAAACGGTCATATTCACCTGATTTATCTGATTTATAAACGATTTTGCGTTCATTGAACAAAATTTCAACAAAGGCTTTTGTTCCATGCTTTTTGAAAATAATTCCATACTTCCAAATGATGTCATTTGTATTAAAGCGACCATAATTGACCATAAATTCAGTCAAAATATATTTTGGTAGAAAATTGGAAAATTCCAATGCAAAACCAATTTCCATTCCATCAGTTATTTGAAACAAAATATTTTCTGCTGGTTTTTTATCTTCTAAATATTGTGGCGCAACAAAACTATCTGGCTTGTTTGGTTCGTTAAAAATCAGCTTAAAATTTGGTGCTGACATCAATTCAATAATATCCTGAGCCAAAACAGTATCATTGTCCAACGACTGTACAGCATCATCAAATGTAAAACGACCAAATGCTTGTTTCACCTTGTAATTCAGTACTTTGTAAATGGTATCGGTTACGAAAGTAGGTTTTATGAATATTTTTTCTTTCAGCGTTGGGCTGTCGGGATAATAAAGCAATACGCCGGTTTCGTGAAAATACACGCACATCAGTTTCCATGCGGTGTATTCGGTTTCGTTACCATTTGCATCGGTTATTATGTTGGCTATGTTTTCGTTTGCCGGTTTGCAAATTTCAATAAATTCGGCAATGCTTACTACCGGTTTTGTTTGGGCAGCGGTTTCAATCAATTCTTTGGCTTTCAGGTAGTATTCAAATATTTCACCGCGTTTTACTTCGTTTAGTTTGCTGATGATTAGTTTTTGCAGTTCTTCAAATTCATACGAAAACTTTTGGTTTTCTTTGAAGTAATTGTAAGCATTCAACACGCTGGTTGCCTGATAATCTTCTACTTTGTATTCCAGATTTTCATCAAAAATTTCGTTGCTTGGGAAAATTCTATCTTTGA
>JAIFNL010000183.1 GCA_020047755.1 Bacteroidota bacterium | reverse complement strand
ATTGCATTTAATATAAGCGTAGGAACCGAATTATCAAATACAGTAAGCTTTGAATCGAGCCTTAATTGCCTATCAATTAATATTCGTAAAGGCGATTTTCCAAACCATTCGCGGGTAGTTAAAGCAGGATTGTCCTTTTCGGCAGTGTTTGTAGCTATCAAAATAGCAGCTTCTTCGCTTCGCCATTTATGAACGAGTTGCTTTTCGTAACTTCCTGTTATCCAATTTGGTGCGGCTGGTGAATTGTTGGTTCGGATTGCATCAATAAATCCATCAGAAGTTTCAGCCCATTTGAGAATAATATACGGTCTTTTTTGTTGATGAAACGTGAAAAAACGTCTATTCAAATCCAAGCTTTCTTTTTCTAAAACACCCAAAACAACTTCGCAACCGCTTTTCTTTAAATGTTCTATTCCTTTTCCTGCTACTTCCGAAAACGAATCGACACAAGCCACTACTACTTTGGGAATCTGATTGTTAACTATCAAATCGGCACAAGGTGGAGTTTTTCCATGATGAGCGCAAGGTTCGAGGCTTACATAAATGGTCGATTCTTTCAACAACTCTTTGTTTTTCACCGAATTAATAGCATTCACTTCGGCATGCGCTTCGCCATATTTTTGGTGATAGCCTTCTCCAATTATGCGGTCATTGTGCACTATTACAGCGCCTACCATTGGATTGGGAGCTACATTGCTTTGTCCTTGTTTTGCCAGTTCAAAACAGCGGCGCATATAATTTTCTGCACTCATTTTTATAAATCCAGCTTTTAAATTTTCTTCAATCACCATTTATTTTCGTCAAATTCAACCAAATAAGTTGAAATTTCAATGCCCTCAATTGATTCGATATTTTCAACAATTGTTTTAGAATAATTCACATTATTTGGACAAAAAACCAAATAAACACCTTTTTTTAATCCCAAACTTTGGCAATAATACGCAAGTTGTTTTTTTCCGCGCAAAAACTGACTTTCGTAATAATAAATCTTCGTTTCTACCAAATATTCAGCCGAATTGACATTAATTATCAAATCGCTTTTTCCCAGTCCTGTGTCGGCTTCGCGGTAGCTTTTTCCGTCCACAACCTGCAAAAATGCCTGAATATAGGTCTCAAAACTATAAATCAACGCACTTTCTTTGATGGAAATATAATTTCCGGCATCGTTTTTTTCGCGAAAAACATTAAAACCACGCCTTTTTACATATTCTTTGTAGCCCGAAATTATTTTGTCGAATTTGAGTTGATTGTTTTCATCGAAAAATTCGCTTACCGAAAAACTGCGCAAAATGCTTGCTTTTTCGCCGTTTGTGTAGGGATAAAAGGCTTTATACAGCCGTTTTTTGTAAAAAGGAACCCAAAAAGTTACAAATCCGTTTTCATCTTTTTTAATAATTCCGTTTGTGTGAAGCAGTTTAATGCTTTCTCTGTCAATATCAAACAAAATTTTATCCTCGGTAAATAAAAGACGTTCCACTAATGAGCGATTTTCTTTCGCTTTATTCAAAATATTCGAAAAATTTTTGTCAATTGCCTCGTTCAAATACCAATCTTCAACTTTTAAATAATCTTCTACACTTATTATTTTATTTTTGCAAAACCATTGACTAATCCGGGCTGATTTGCTGTGATTTGACTAATTTTTTGTTTTACTTTTTCGTCGAAAATTTGCCCAGTTTCTGTCTCGTGTTGTGCCAAAAGTTCGAGGACTTCGTCATCGGTAAAGTACGGAACATTCAGATTATCAGCAACATTGAACGGCGAAGCATTGTCGCTCACCAGTGGTTATGCCTTGTGTGATAAAGATTTCTGATGGTGTGAAGAAATTGTCCGAAAATACTTGGATTTAAACCTTCAATTTCATCAATAATGATGACAATTTTTTTATCGTTGCAGTTACTTATTTGATATTCAAAATCTTTAAATGTTTCAATTTTCCAATCAATTGCTTGTTGTCTTTTCAATTCTCGACAAAAAGTATCGAAAGTATCAGCAGCCGAAAAATCATTAAAACCTTCGACAGAAAAATACACAGAATTGTAATTTTTATCGTTCAATTTTTCGGCAAGTTGCCTAAAATAGGTACTTTTTCCGGTTTGTCGAGGTGCCCAAATGGTAAAATAACGCTTACTTTCCACCAATTCGATGCCTTGATTTATCAAATCGGTTCGCTGAATTGTGTAATGTTCTTCTTGTATGTTGGGTCCCGAAGTATTAAATCGTCTCATTTTTATTTTTTCCATTTACCATTGCCCGAAATTATAGCCACATTTTTACGTGTAGGCTATTGCATTTTATACTTGCAAAGATATGAAAAAAATAGAGAAATTATATTTTTGTTTGGTGAATTTTTAGAAAATTTGTTGTATCGCATAATGTTTAGTATATTGACTGTGAAACAAAAGGAAAAAAGTTATTTGAAATTCATAAATACAGCCTAAAAACTCAAATGATTCGTAAAACAGGCATTTATCTTTTTTAACTAACTATAAAGTAAGTGATTAGATTCCGATATTTTGCAAAATATCCGTCAAACCACTTTTTAGGCTGAACTCATCAATAAAATTTAATTTTTTGAACTTTTTTTAATAAAAATAAGATACAATTAAAATGAAATTGTTTTTTTTACATTAAAATAACATACTCTAATACTTTGTGATACAATTTATTACAAACTTATTTTCTTTCTACCTAAGAAATTAGCATTAGAGGATAATTTTTTTTAATTAAGATTAATTACTTTTGAACTTTAATTTTACCAATCGATATGTATATGAAAAATTTAGGAATACCATTTTTTATAGTCTTGCTTATATTTTCATGCCAAAATATAAATTCGCAAAACGATAATGAGCAAAAGAAAGATTCTTTAGCTCAAAAAGCAGATAAAATTATTGTTGGCGCAGAGCGTTTAGATGAATATTTGCCTTTAATTTGGGGCGAAAAAGTGGCTTTGGTTGCAAATCAATCGTCGCTTGTGGGCGAAATACATTTACTTGATATTTTGGTAGAGAAAAAAATTAACGTGGTAAAAGTTTTTGCTCCCGAACATGGCTTTAGAGGAAATGCCGACCGAGGTGCAAGCATTGATAATGAAGTAGATAAAAAAACAGGAGTTGCAATTGTGAGTCTTTTTGGGAAAGACAACAAGCCAAGTGCTGAGGCTTTGGCTGACGTGGACGTTGTTATTTTCGATATTCAAGACGCTGGTGCACGTTTTTTTACCTATATTAGCACCTTGCACAAAGTCATGGAGGCTTGTGCTGAAAATAATAAACGACTAATTGTTCTTGATAGACCCAATCCCTTGGGCGATTACGTTGATGGACCTGTGCGCAAACAAGGTTTTGAATCGTTTGTAGGAATGCACGCAATACCTGTGGTTCACGGACTTACAGTTGGAGAATTGGCTCTAATGATAAATGGTGAAGGCTGGCTGCCCAAAGGAGCACAGTGCAATTTGACGGTTGTGGAAATTCAAAATTATACACACAACAAAGTATATGAATTACCCGTAAAACCATCGCCAAATTTACCAAATTATTTATCGCTCAGACTGTATCCTTCGCTTTGTTTCTTCGAAGCTACCGAAATAAGTATAGGTCGTGGAACAGAATTTCCATTTCAAGTAATAGGCTACCCCGATAAAAAATTTGGTAATTTCACTTTCACTCCGCGCGATATAGAAGGTATGCAAACAAACCCCGAACAAGAAGGGAAACTATGCTACGGAATTGATTTACGAAACGAAAATAAAGAGGTAAAATTCACACTCAAATATATCATCGATTTTTATCAGAAATCGGATTTTAAAGAAACTTTTTTTAAGCGCGAAAAATGGTTCAATTTGCTTGCTGGAAACGATGTACTTTTGCAACAAATAAAACAAGGGCTTAGTGAAGAGGAGATTCGAGAAACTTGGCAATCCGATTTGAATGGTTACAAAGAAATGCGCAAACATTATTTGCTTTATGATTGATAACCATTCGTTTAATTATATTTTTTCATTGTTACATATTAAAGTTAATTTTTTTATATGAGAAAACAACAAATTCTAAATTTGTTTTGTATATTTTTGATAATCAACATATTTTCTTCGTGCGCACAAGTAGGACAACCTATGGGTGGACCACAAGATACAATTCCTCCGCGTATTTCAAAAAGCGTTCCTGATAATAAATCACTCAATTTTGATGCAAAGAAAATTGTTATAGAATTTAATGAGAATATTCAATTTAAAGATTTGAGCAAACATTTACTTATTTCACCGCCTTTTTTAGAAAAGCCAGGCGTAAGTGTAAATATGAATAAAATTGTTATAAAATTAAATGATTCATTGCAAAAAAACACTACTTATTTATTTGATTTTCGCAGTTCTGTGGCAGATTTGAACGAAGGAAATGTGTATAAAAATTATTCTTACGTTTTTTCGACCGGAAATGCAATTGATTCAATGCAAATAAGCGGACAATTATTCAATGCTTTTGATAATGAGGCAGTTTTTGATGCGACCATTTTAGTGCATAAAAATCTGTCCGACACTGCTTTTCTGAAACAAATCCCTAATTATCTTGCAAAAACAGATAGTTCTGGTAAATTTACGCTAAAATATCTTGCATCGGGTAGCTATAAATTGTATGCTCTCAAAGATGCTCGCTTCAATTTTACTTACGAACCTACAACCGAAGAAGCCGCCTTTTTGACCGAAATTATTGTTCCAGAAGTAAAGCGAAAAACTAGAATCGACACGCTTAAAATCAAAGATTTACAACGCGATACACTCAGGCTTTATAATAAAAAATTGATTACAAAAAAAGTAGCCGAACGTATGTCTGACTCGCTCCAACATTTCATTACGCTTTCCGATTCCATTCGCGTAGATACTTTGGTGCGCGACTCAGTTGCTACAATAAGTTTCTTGGAACATTCTCCCGATAGCTTACAACTATTTTTATTTACTGAAACACCAAATAATCAATTTATTGCAACAAAAGAGCGCAAAGAAAAAGGCAAAATTGATTTGGTGTTTAATTTAGATTGCGATTCGCTCTTGCGATTGGAATTAATTGACTCTCTGAATTTGAAAAAATGGTATTTATTAGAAAAAAAAGATGCCAAAAATTATAGTATTTGGCTTACCGATTCTACTTTATATAAAAAGGAAGAAGTGAAATTTGTCGCTCATTACCTGAAAAACGATTCAATTAATAATCTAATTTCTGTAACTGATACCTTGGGTTTAAAGTTTTTTGAAGATACAAAAAACAAATCTACCGACAAAAAAAACATGAATTTAGCTATTGAACTTAATAATACCAACGATAAAAAAGTAGATGCTTATAATTTACTGAAAATAAGCTTTTCAGCTCCAGTAAAAGGGTTTGATGCTTCTAAAATGAAGTTATTTGAAGTGTACGATTCTGTAAGTGTGCAAGACAAAAAAGAGAAAAAAACAAAGGCAAAAAAACCAATTAAATTTTCCATTTTAAACGATACAATCACGCAACGTCATTATCAAATTTCGCTCGATAAAAAAGAAAAAACAACGTATAAAATTCAAATTGATAGTGCCACTGTTTCGAGTATTTTTGAAGAAGTAAACTTATTTTTTGAAAAAGAATTTGAATTTCAAGACTCTTCTTTTTATGGTGAAATAAAGCTAAATATATCAAATATAGATACTTTCTCTGTAGTACAATTGCTCAACGACAAAAAGGAAGTGTTGAAACAAGTTTCCATATCGAGCGACACAACGCTTACATTCATTAATCTTATGCCAAAATCTTATCTATTAAAAGTTATAAAAGATTCTAACAAAAATAACAAATGGGATTCTGGCAATTTTAAGAAAAAACTTTTACCCGAAAGAGTTTATTTTTACAAAGAAACGATTGAAACGAAATCGGGTTGGACAAATGAAATTGATTGGATTTTAGATGACAAAATACAAATAATTAAAAAGCAACGCAAATTGATTAAAGATTAATTTTTCACATAGAAATACTAACGAACAAAATACATAATCCATTAAAAATAAAAACAATGAGAGTAGTTGACCACATAAAAGATAATAGCAAAACTTTATTTTCATTTGAACTTTTGCCTCCGCTAAAAGGCAAAGACATTAGAGACGTTTTTAACAACATAGAACCGTTGATTGAATTTGACCCTCAGTACATTAACATAACTGTTCACCGCGAGGAGGTGGACTACAAAACCCTCGAAAGTGGCTTGATAGAACCCAAAGTTATTCGCAAACGCCCGGGAACTATTGCTATGGCAGGCGCAATTAAAAACAAATATGGAATCGATGTTGTTCCACATATTGTGTGTGGCGGTTTTACAAAAAGTGAAACAGAATACGCCTTAATTGATTTGAATTTCTTGGACATTCATAACCTTTTGGTACTGCGTGGCGACCCTTTGAAAAACCAAAAATATTTTGAGCAAACCATTGGTGGTCATTCACATGCTATCGATTTGATTCATCAAATAAATGATTTGAACAATGGTAAATATTTAGATGATATAAAAAATTCAACACCTTTAAATTTTTCGTATGGAGTAGCCGGCTACCCTGAAAAACACATGGAAGCACCCAATATGGAATCAGATATTTATTGGTTAAAACAAAAAGTTGATGCAGGTGCAAGTTATGTGGTAACTCAAATGTTTTTCGACAATCAAAAATATTATGAATTTGTACAATTAGCTCGCGAAGCTGGAATTAATGTACCCATTATTCCAGGAATAACGCCTATTCGTAATAAGCGTCAAATCAATGTATTGCCACAAGTTTTTCATATTTCTTTGCCCGAAGAATTGGCTCGTGAATTGAGAAAATGTAAAGACAACAACGAGGCTTACGAACTTGGTGTAGAATGGGCTACGTTTCAATCGAAAGACCTAATTAAAAATAATGTCCCCATTATTCACTACTATACAATGGGCAATTCTGATAATATTAAGCGTATTTGCAAAGCAAGTTTTTAAATAAAAATATATAATAAATTGACGATAAAATGAAAAAAGGTATTTTAATTGTTTTCATTCTTTTTTATGCTTTCTCTTCATTTTCACAAAATGAGCTGGTTAGCATAGCCGAAAAATCAAACTACGAATCAACGGCTAATTACAACGATGTGATGCAATTTGTAAAACAACTCAAAAAAGCATCAAAATTTGTAGGTGTCGAAAATATTGGTTTCACGCACGAAAATAAGCAAATACCTTTGCTCATTATTTCAAATCCACTGCCAAAATCGCCTGAAGATTTAAAAAATGACAAACGAATTGTTTATTACATTCAAGCAAATATTCACGCGGGCGAGGTGGAAGGAAAAGAAGCAGCTTTGATGTTTGCACGTGATATTTTAAAGCCTCAATATACCGAATTACTTAAAAATGTAGTCATTTTGATTGTTCCAAATTTGAATGCCGACGGAAACGAAAAAATTTCGGTGCAGAATAGAACAAACCAAAATGGACCTAAAAATGGTGTAGGACTTCGACACAATAGCTTGTTTTTGGATTTGAATAGAGATGCTATGAAGCTTGAAACAAATGAGTTACGTGCTGTAATTACCAACGTTATCAATCGTTGGAATCCGCATTTAACGCTCGATTGCCATACAACCAATGGCGTTTATCGTCAAGAACCTGTTACCTTTACTTGGATGAATAACCCGAACGGTAACCGCAACTTAATCAATTACATGCGAGACGATTTGATGCCAAAAGTATCGAAGCATTTAACGGAGCAATACAAAATAGAAAATTGTTTTTATGGAGAGTTCAACGATATGCAATATCCCGACAGTGGCTATGTTTCGTATGCGTCGGAGGCTCGTTATTTTGTTAATTATCTGGGAGTTCGTAATAGACTTGCGGTACTTGACGAAAATTATGTGTATGCCGATTACAAGTCTCGCGTTCTGGGCAATTATGCCTTGATGTTTTCGCTATTAGAAATGGCGGTAAAAGATGCTGAAACCATTAAAAATAACATCAAAAAAGCCGACGAACAAACCCTTAATATAGGCTTAAATCCACAGCCAACAGATTTGTTTGCAACAACTTACATAGGAAAGCCAACTCCCGAAAAAATACTTGTACGAACCTACGAAGTAGAGCCTTACACCGATGAAAACGGTAGGCGCAGAATGAAAAAAACAGACATCAAAAAAGATGTTTGGGTTGATTATGTGGCTGATTATTTTGCTGACAAATCAACAGCTTATCCTTTTGCGTATTTGCTCACAATTTCGGACAGTAAAATACTTGATAATTTAAAAACACATGGCATTGTACTTGAAAAACTTACAGAGAAGCAAAGTTTTGAAGTAGAAGAATTTAACTTTACAGAGCTAAAACCGGAAAGTAGAATAAATCAAGGGCATTATTTAACAATTGCGAAAGGCAATTTCAAAACAATAAACAAGGAATTTGAAAAAGATACTTATCTTATCCGAACTTCACAAAAACTTGGTAATCTGATTGTTTATTTGCTTGAACCACAAGCAGACGATGGTTTATTGCTTTGGAATTTTTTCGATAAATACCTTGTTCCGCAATGGGGAAACTACTTTTATCCTTATCCTGTTTATAAAATTTTGAAAACGACAGAAATAAAAAGTAAATAGCTAATTTTAAAGAAAAAATTATGCTATCAAAATATAAGGATCTTTGCCCACAAATACAATGGGCAATTTGATAATATTTGATATTTTATTATCAATTAGCTCTTTGTAATATTGGTTTGTTTCTATTTGATATTGAGCTTCTTGTATTTGAATAGCAATTCGCTTTTTTAAAGCATCTTGACTTTCTTTCGCTTTTTTTTCTAATTGTTTAATTTCAATTACAATCCCATAACGGGCTTTGTTGTGCGGAATCAATAAAATATCATAGCGTCCTTCACCACTTTCTCTATTCGATTTGATGATATAGTCGTCGCCAATAATAGCAAGCAAACCAAGCACATACGATTGATATACCTTTTCTGGTTGGCTTTGCGTGTCGAAGTAGCTAAATGTGTCGCCCATGATTTGCTTAAAGCCTTTTTCAAATTTAGCTATTTCATTATTTATTAAGTGATTAGCTGTTTCTTCTAAGAGTGTCTTTCTTATTTTTAAATCGACACTCAACCATTTCAACAGGATATTTTTAAATACAAATTTGATTTCGTAATTGGGTATTTTGAGCTTGTAATTATTGTAATCTCTTTTGCTTTCGGTAGTTAGGTACCCACTAAAGGTAAGTAAACTCCAAAGTAGTTCTTTGTCGGTATCTAAATCAGGAAAAACAAAATTTTCGTCTATGGTTTTTTCTATGGTTTCGTTGTTTATTAGCTTCAATAGTTGCTCGCGAGTATAATCGGCATCGCGTTCTTTTAAACGCTCTTTGAGCAAATCATCAGAGCTTGTATTTACCCAAAAAGGCTTAAATCCATTTTGATAGCTAATCGAATAGTTCAAAATAGACCAAGGATTGTAAATACCTAAAGTGTTGCCTATTTTGTAGCCATTGTACCATTTTTTTATAAGCTCATAATCTGTTGGTACTTCAAAATCCGATAAAACTTTTTTTACCTCCTCTTCTGTAAATCCAAATTTATCAGAAAATTCATTGTCCAAAATCGTATGCACACTTACGTTGTTTAAGCCACTAAAAATAGTTTCTTTCGATATACGTAATATTCCGGTTATCAAGCCTTTGTATAGATAGATATTGTCTATTTCTTGTAACCTGCTTGAATAGGTGTATCATATTCATCTATAAGTATTAGCACTTCTTTTTTATGGTAGCGATAAAGGTATTCGCTCAACTGTTTAATACTGTTTTCGTAGGTAACTTCGCTCGCTCTTTTATGTAAAATATCATTAAATTCAATTTGTTCAAAATCAGATAAAAATTTATCTGTCAGAAGATATAGATTTTGTTTGTAAATATTAACAATTTCAGCTATAATGTGCTCAAAAACATCATTCCAAGTTTCTTTTTTTGCATCTTTGAAGCTTATAAAAATAACCGGATATTTTCCTTGTTTATTTATTATATCTTTTTCAGACTGCCATATTTTTAATTCATGA
>JAIFNL010000067.1 GCA_020047755.1 Bacteroidota bacterium | reverse complement strand
TTGAACCGAATAGTTAGCTCATCTTGGGTAGGAATTGGACTCATTACAACTTGCTGCTCAAAGGCTAAATCGTTTGTAGCACCAGTTGAAGTAGAGGCAAATAGCAAGCGCAACATAATGGGTTTGTGGTCTGAAATACTTACCGCCGATTCGCTGGTATTGTTAAACAAAGCTTCGTGCTCGTCGTAGAGTTCGTTTGAAATAGTAATGTGGTCAATTTTGGAACTTGAAGTAAGTACATGATTAACATACTCGTTGGTAGTAAACCAAGAAGTGTAAGGCGACTCTCCGCCCGACATGCTGCCTGTGAGGTAATCGTTGTAATCGCCCAGAACGATTAAATTATCAGCAGTATAATTGGTATTAAGTTCCTTAATCAAAAATAGCGCATCGGCAAGTTTGCGCGAATAGCTATCGCTACAACATTTGGCATGAATATTCACCATCTTAATGGTTTGGCTTACTTCGCCAATAGTTACGTTGGCACTCATCAAAAAAGGCATACGCCCCGACGACCAAAAACTCGATGCGCTTCCGGTGTAGCCCTCAATGTTTGAAACCGAATTGTTGGGATATAAATTACTAAACATAGAATACGAAGTAAGAGGCGACACCGTATTTTTGTTGTAGATAAAACACAACCGCTGAGCAGGATACTCGGCAGTAGGTGCTTGAAAATCGTAAGAATATCGAGGAGCTAAAATACCAACGTACACATCAGAACCCGCCAATTGATTGAGCTTAGTAATGAGCGGCGTAAGAAAATCGCCATTCAAAGCATCAGTAACCAGTTCTTGCAAAGCGTAAATATCGGCATCAAGCTCTATTATTTTAGCAGAAACGGCAGTCAATTGTTGATCGAAGCTTGTGGCATGCCCCGATTGCTGCGGCGCACCAAACCATTCCAAGTTCCACGAAACCACATCAAAGGTTTCGGAATGTGGCAAACTGTTGGCATCAACAGCATCGCCATTGTTTGGCGAGCTTCCGGTAAAAAGGCTAAAATCGTCGATGCAAATAGCTGCCGCACTGTTAGAAGCATAGCCCGAAGTATGTTTGAAAGCAATGTAAACATCGGTATTAATCGCGCTAAGGTCGATAAATTTCTCAGTCCACGAAGTAGGGAAACTACTCAAATGCTCTATACTCACCCAAGTATATGCCGAAGGGTTGCCCGTTCCGGTGTAGTCAGCCGAATACAAAATATCAAGGCTCGAACCCGAATATTTTGACAAAAGCCAATAACTAATCTTAGCATCAACCAACCCCGAAACGGATAATTTTGGACTAATTAACCAATCTTCGCTATTAGCATCGGCATTGTAATTATTGATAGTCATTCCTACGCTAGAGTTTCGCCCTTGTGTAGCATCGGCAGAAGTAGAATAATGCCAGTTGTGATTACTTGCCACCGAGTACGTAGTCCAAGCCGAGTTTGGCGCATTGAAGTTCTCCGATAAAATAAGTTCTGAAGTCGATTGAGGATTGCTCTTTGACCAAGTACTTGAAATACAGTTGCCCGTAAAAGCAAATCCAAGAACAAGCAATACTAAAACCCTCAAGCGGAAAGAGTTTGTTAATGTTAAATTCAAATTGTTTGTATCAACAGTAAATTGTTTTGTTTCTAATTGTTTCATGTGTTTTGTTTGTTTAGAATTATAAAAAAAGGGAGGCAAAGGTAATGTTATTCTTTTAAATTTAGGAATGAATTAGAAATTATAAATTAGGAATTGAACATTACTCGTTAGCTGTATATTGCTAGCATTATTGATACAGGAGACACCAAGTGAGCTCTATCAATTATAAAACCGATTCATGTAAATAAAAAAACCAACGTTTGGCGTTGGTTTTTTTATTTACATTAAACATTAACCGTTAATTAAAGTCCGGTAGTACTACCTACTCTAATCATTGAGCAACGGAATCCTATGTCGTCAGAAGATTTTGCTTCGTCTAAGAATCTGCGAGTACCGGGAACTAGCCAGTAAGCTCTATCTCTCCAGCCGCCGCCTTTGTAAACTCTTGCGCGGTCGTTAATTAAAGAAGTCATACCATCGCCTTTCTCACCTTTACCTTGGTAATACATTGCAGTAGAGCCTTTAGGGTCTTCCACATTCCAGTCAGGTTCTACTCTTGAGCGAATATCACCATCTAAATAGTTGATGTTGTCCGATTTTTGGTAATTAACTCTACCCACGGCTTCTTCGTCTTTTATAGGTCTGTATTTTATTCTACCGAGTGAGTCTTTTTCAGCAATTCTACCATCGGCATCTCTTTCTACTACTTTAAAAACGTTACCTCTAAAAGGTCTAAAACCTTCTACATCGGCAGCACTTAATGGTCTGTACACGTCGCGTACCCATTCGTTTACGTTACCTGCCATACAATACAAATCAAAATCGTTAGGCCAGTAACCATCTACGGGTGATGTGATTGCTGCGTTGTCGTTCAAGTAACCAGCTATACCCATCATATCGCCTCTACCTCTTTGGAAGTTAGCAGCAAATTGTCCTAAGCTTGCCTTATCAGGATTACGCAAATAGTGTCCGCTCCAAGGATAAAGTTTTCGGTTGTAAATGCGCTCATCTATAGAGTTTCCAATGATAGCTAAGGCTGCATATTCCCATTCAGCTTCGGTAGGCAACATGTAGCGTGGCAACATAATACCGTCAGACATGCTTACGTTTCTATCTTCTTTGTTGGGATCCATGCTTTTGATTTTCTTCTTGGTCATACCTTCGTACTGTCCGGCATAATAGGCTTCGGTGTTGAAGTTATCTTCACCAAGCTGAGCAGGATTTAGTTCTAGGAAGCCTTCGTCAATCAAAATTTGTTCGTTTACGCGGTCTGTACGCCAAGTGCAATAAGCATCGGCTTGTAACCAACTAACACCCACAACTGGATATTTGTTGTAAGCAGGGTGGCGCAAATAATATTCTACGTAAGGTTCGTTATAAGCAAGTCTTCTTCTCCATACCAAAGTATCGGGCAAGGCTTTCATATATACTTCTGGATAATCAACAAATACTCTGCGAACCCAGTATAAATATTCGCGATAATCTACGTTACAAATTTCGGTTTGATCCATGTAAAACGAAGGCAAGGTTACACGACGAGGAAGGTTATTCCATTCATACATAACATCTTGTTCCACTCGCCCCATGGTAAAAGCACCACCTTCGATGAGTACAAGTCCGGGACCGGTTGCTTGCTCGGCTTCAGCGGCTACTTCAAAACCGCCGTTGTCGGGGTTATTGTATTCCCAGCCGGTAGTAGCTGAAACATCGCCACCACCTTTCTTGAAAAATGAGCAACTGCTTACTACATAAGCTACTGCTACTGCTAAACTGATTAATTTTAAAACTCTCATAGCTTGAATTATGTGTATTTTACAATTTTTTTTTTATTAAAACTGAGGGCATTTTATTGTATAATGTTTTTCGTTCATTCGTTTGCTACAACGCATTCGCAGTGTAAGCGAAACCTCGTGCGAATTTAGAATACCATTTGTTAGTTTGTTTTTATTTACATCGTAACTATATGCAAATTTATAATTTTTATAAATAAATCCAAACAAATAAATAAAAGAATTGATATTCAAATTCAAATCTTGCCGGAGCCATGTGCCAACTACTATTTCATAATGCAATTTTCTTGCCAAAAATAGACCGTAGTTAATTTGCGTTGAATTTTGTTGATGTTGTATGACTATATTGGGTGAAATATCTAGCTTTTGTTTTTTTCTACCACGCTTAAACATAGGTATTTCAGTTCCAAAATGTAGTGTATAACGTTGTGGAAAAAAAGCTGTTGTTTTTTTTTCGGTTAGTCCACCACTTGTATTCAAATGATGAGCCGCTGCACCTAAATAGTAATGCTGTCCGTACAATGCAAAGCCGCTCGAAAAATCGACAAAGTATTTTTGCAAATCATCGGGTTTTGGCTCATTGGTGGGGAAAATTGCACTGCCAGTTATAGGGTCAATCATATCGCCGAGCGTAATTTTGTTCCAGTTCAAACTTCGGGTTACAAACGAGGTTTGAAAACCAAATTTCAAATGTGCTTTGTTCGTTATTTTTGCAGAATAGGAATACAAACCCGAAAGGCTTAGCGTGTTGAGTAGCCCATCGCCTTGTACGTCGTTTATAGCCATTACGCCCCAGCCGCCATGCAAGGCTTCAGAGTATTGGTCGTAAGAAGTGCTATAAGTTGCGTAACTATTGGGTAACGAAGCCCATTGGTTTCGGTAATTCATAAAAATTCGAGGGCATATAGAAGATCCTGCCAATGCTGGATTCAAATATAAGTGATTGGCATAAAATTGTGAAAAATGTACATCTTGGGCTATCAAATTAGCACTAAAAATAGCAAAAAAACTAAATAGTACATATTTTTTATTGAAAGTGTAATTATTTAGTTTTCCGAAAGCCATTGTTTTATTTTATTAAACTATTTGATTGTTGTTTTTGAAAAAAATTGAACTCTACTTTTCACAAAATGGAATTGTAAAATAGTAAACATGAAAATAAACTTGCAATTTTTGTACCATAATGCAAAGATTGTTTTTTTTAGCGGAAAGACTTTTGTGTTCTATTTTATTCTAAAAATCTCTATTTTGTACTTTACATTTCCTCTAAAAACGAACGGTTATTTTTTGCTAAAAGCTTTCTATTTGATTGCCTTTGCAGTTGTTTTTTTTGCAAAATCAGATATGGCAGTATTTTTACCATGTTTCATTTCCTTTTGCGTATTGTGAACAAAGCATGAAAATCTAAAATTTTCGTTTATATTGCTAAAAAAACACCCTGAGATTTTTACTTCATATCTTTTTTTCAAACTCTATTGTATTGAAGTTTATCAGAAATAGGCTGTTGCTTTTTTCTTTAATATTAAAGATGTTGGGAAATTATTTTTTTGTTAAATTTTCAATTTCATAACGGCTCAAACCGGTTTCTTCCATAATTTCTTCAATAGAATCACCGATTTTTACCATTTTTAAAGCTAATTTTATGCTTTTTTCGTGCGCTTTTGCCAAAGCTTCTTCTTTTTGTTGGCGTTCGGTTTCTTTTTGTTGTTTTTCTATTTGTAATTCTTTTTCTTTGGTTTTCAATTGTTTATCTTTTGTTTCTAATTCTTTTTTTTGTTGTTCTATTTCATCTTTCAGCATTTTAGCTTTGATGAGGGCACTTTCTTTTTGTTTGGCTTTGTTTACTACTTTGGGGTTTAATTTGTCCATGTCGCCCAGTTGTTCTGCCCGCTTTACGGCTTTGTTGTTTTTGTTTAGCTTCGCTTTTTCGGGATTGTGAATGCTTTCATAAAACAAATCGAGCCAGTCTTTTATGCTTTGAGGTGTTTCACTGTTTCTATAATTGGGATTTAAGAAAACCAACTGATGCCCAAAAAGTTCTATTTCTTCGTTTTTTAGATTTTTTGGGTTGAGCTTGGTTATCATCACTTCGTCTCTTATGGGATTTCCGTTGGGCAAAACCTTGTAAGGCTCTGTTATCAAAACAATTCCATAAACAGTTTTTTGTATTTTATAGTCTTTGTAAGTGCGTTGCAATTCGGCAATACTCATAAGAAAATAATGCAAAAATCTATCAAAATTATAGTCATATACTATTTTTTGTATTTCGATAATTATTCTTTCGTCATCGCTTTCCGAAAACAAATCTAGTTCAAAGTCGATGTAACCTACTTTGGGTTTGAATTTTTTTGCTGCTTCTATTTTTGAAAAAGTAGCGTCAATGCCCAAAATGTCTTTAACAAAACCGTTAAAAACAATGGGGTCGCTAAATACATGGCGAAAATAGACTTCGTTATCGAGATTGACTAACATTATTTGTGATTTTTAAGTAATCGAATGCAAATATATGATTTTTTTTGAGAAAAAGCAAATTTTGAGCGTGTTTGTTTTGCGTTTTGTAAATTAAAAGCTCTGCGAAATTTTGCTGTTAACAAGAAGTTTTACAGCAAAATAACGCAGAGAAAAAGCAATGTTATTTTAGTGTATTCAAATTTCGCTTTGGGGTTATTTGGTTATAATTTTTTTGCTTACAATCAAATTTTCAGATTCTAATTTTACAATATAAATACCTGATTGTAAGTTCATCTCAATCGTATGCAATCCCGCATCTAAAATTTGTTGTTGCATCAACCTTTCGCCTAATAAATTGTAAACACTTAGCATACCATGTTTGAAATTACTATCGTCTATGCGTACAAAAAGCTGATTTTGTGCCGAGTAAATAGTCGCAAAAGCATTTTCAATTCGAGACTCTATGCTTGTGGTTGTATTTCCAAAATGCAATTCAAAGCGATTGTTTTCAATTCCTCCTCCAAACCGGAAAGTATATGCAGGAGTTTGTCGTAAGTCAATTCTTTTGAAATTTCCATCAGAAAGTTTTTCTTTTTTATCGATTAAATATACATCTTGCTCTAAATCGAACAAAAGTTCTTGGGCTGAGATTGTATATTCGCCCGAAACTTTGCACGCAAAACCAAGTGGGACAATGGTTTTCGCTGTAATTTCGGGTAGTGTGTTGATTGCCAATGGAATATTTCCAGCCAAACTAAAAATGTGTGGCAATTTGTCGCCTTGCGATTGCATTTTGTAGGCATCGTAGCGGCTATCGTGTGCAGGCGTGGCATCGGCTATAAAACGCACAATGGTTTCGTCGCTTAGCTTGTTGCCTTCAATTTTCAACCGCAACAAATTATTGGGTTCGGCTTTCTTTTTCCAAAATATTTGATTACTGTGAGTACGTGAAGCATTAGGAATTAGCACATTACCGTTTGCTTTTGCTTTTACAAAAAAGCCTTGCATAGCCGGAATAATGTTGGGCGTAGCACTTGCCGAATTGAGCGAAATACCCGCTAAATCGGTTTCAGTTCCGGTTGTTCCACTTACACCATTGTAATACCAATAGCGTTTCAGTCCAGTGTTGCGGTCTTCTTCGTAAAAATACAAGGTATTATCAATGTTTGTTTTATTCCAATTTGCATTGTCCCAGTCGATAGGCGATGGAAATGGGTTTCCAATCAAATTCCAACCATCGAAATAACCGCTGTTGCCGTCATTTTCGGTGTAAGTTACCGGAATGTTGAGGTCGCCATTATTGAGTGTTCCGTTGAAAGTTACCGTTTTGTAGCCGTTGTCTAAGGCGGCATAACCTTTGCCTACGCTCAAATCGGCAGGCACATTGCCGTTGCCATTGTGTGCATAAGTCCAAACGTTTGTAAATAAATCCCAGTTGGTATAGGAAGCTGTTGTTGGGTCGGGCGTAACATTTGCGGCTTCGTTGTATGAAAAGAAATTTGGATTCCAGCCGTTGGGGCTTGTGGTGAACAAATCGCTTTTTGCATTGCTTATAGGCGACGAAACATAATGCCATTCGCCAAATGGAATGAAACGCTCAACCGAAGCGTTAGCAATAGATTCCGTTCCTTGCAAAGTAATCAATGAGCCTGGAGCACCCGAATTGGTGGGCGATTTGAGAGAAATAGTTCCATTGTTGGTCAATATTCCTCCTACGGTTAAAGTTCTACCTGCCAAAACAGAAAGTTTTGCGCCCGTATTGATAGTCAATGTGGGTGAACTTCCTTTCAAAATCAATGAATTATCTATTTCTACACCAGCAGCATTGGAAATTATGATATTTTTATTGAAATCGGAAGCAAAACTACCCGAAATGGTTTGTTTTTGTGTGCTATTGAAAGTCATGCTTTTAGCTGTTCCGAAAGTCCACGCCGTAGCGTTGTTGATAAAATTACCACCAATAAACATATTTCCCGAAAAGGCGCTTTCATTGAATTGAACATTGCTGTTGAGAATAAAATTACCATTAATAGTTAGATCGCTGCTGCTTGCCAATGTAGTATAAACAGGCGAATCCGTAGAAGCCGAAAGAACTAAATTGCCATACGTTCTACCCGAAAGCGAAATGGGATAGTTAATAGTGCTTGGTACATCAAATTCAAAGGTACCGTTTTCTGTTCCAGCAACGGTTGAAAGAACATTTATTAAGTAAGAGTTGGGAGTGGAGGTTTTGTGAATGTACTTTCCGCCGTTTTCTATTTTAAAGAAAGAAGATGTACCCGGAAAATCGAAAACGTTGCCCGAAAGTGC
>JAIFNL010000093.1 GCA_020047755.1 Bacteroidota bacterium | reverse complement strand
TTTGACCGTTTTCTCGTAAAGCACCTGTTAGTTTCGTAAAATTATCATAATCAAATGGATTGCTTACGACAAAATTATTTGAAAAAATGTCGTCTGGCAAATTTAAAACATTATATAAGTGCAAATTACGTGATTTTGACAAATTGTATTTTAATGTTTCAATGTGTAATGTCTTTGGATTTAATTTTTCAGAATAATATTGGTTTGGAATTATAAAACCAGCGGCGGTTAACCAAGCCAAAATTGATGACCTTGTTCGGGTATTTGCATCTGGTTGTGAACCACTTGAAATAATTACATTTTGATTGTTTTGTTGATATGTTTCGTTTGTAACAGGATATCCAACATAGATTTCATTTGTTGAAAATACTTGTTTATCAAGTTCTTTTATTTGATGCAAAACACCAACGCAAAGACCATAATTTAATACTGCTTTTTTGATAATATCGTGCATTTCTGCACTTTCATATTTAGTTTGTGCAAACTTTAAACCTAAATCGGTAATTTTAATACTTCTTTCTGTTCTTTTAAGTAAACCAAGTGCATCAAGTGAGTTTACAGTGTTGCTGATTTCCTTTTGTTTTGTGCTATCTAATAAAATTCCATTTGTCAGATTACAACCTGCTTCACTTAACGGATTTTCTAAATATGGACAGTATTTTATATTTAAACTGCTGTCTTTAACCAATAAATCACAAAATTGATGAATGTTTATTTCGTCAGCATTATATTTTAAATCAGATAAATTAAAAGTATCGGTTAATGTATATTTACCAATAGCCAATTTCATTATATTGTGTAAGCACTTTAATCGTGCTGTTGGCGACCTATTTATAAGATATGACATAATTTTTTATCGTTTCAATCCAATTATTATTTTCTACGTTTAAAAAGATAAATTCGTTATTTACAAGTTTTGAAATACTCTCAATAATTGAATTATCAATTTCATTTTCAATAAACATACAACCTACAATATTAATATTTTCATATTCTGAATTATTTTTCTCCTGTTCTATAACTTTGTCTATTTCAAGCGTATTAGCATCAATTTTTTTTGAATTTGATAATTCGCCAATAAATAAATACGGTTTTTTAAAAATAGCAATTTCAATTCGTTTATTTCTAAAACCGTAATTTATTTTTCCTTCGTAAACTGTATCAAAATCAGTCAAATTATCAATTATTGTAGAAAATAAATGTAATAATTTGTCCTTTTTTGATTGAATAATATCAGGAACTAAAAATTTTGTAGGAACACCATTAAAATTTTCAGTTATTAATGTTGATAAATCTCCTTTCGTCTTAATCGATATTACTTTCGGCATTATTAAAAATATTTGTCAATTTGTTTTGAATTAATGGTAAATAATTTGGGTTAATTTCGTAACCAACTGCTTTTCTGTCCAAAATTGTAGCCACTTTTGCGGTTGTTCCCGAACCTAAAAACGGGTCAAGAACTGTATCGCCAACGAAACTATAAAGTCGAATTAATCGTTTTGGCAGTTCATCTGGAAATGGGGCTGGGTGATTTTCTGATTTCGCTTTTGCTGGTTGCATTTCCCAAATTGAATTTATCGCCCAATTTTCCCACTCTTCGTGAGTAATTTTTGATTTTTCTTTAATTTCTTGGCTGACCTTTGGTCTTTTGCCTTTTTTTGAAAATACAACTATCCACTCAAAAGGAAATGTTGAAAAAATATTTGGCGGATATGGATAACTACCAAATGAACTGAAACGCACAATTTTACGTTTGTCCCAAATATATGTAGCAAATAAATACATTTGATTTGTTGTTTCCATAAAATTCTCTAAATCAGTAATAACTAATTTAGTTTCTCTACGTTCAAATTTTGCATTTTTGCCAGAAAGAAAAAAAGGCATAATATTAATACACAATTTACCGTCTGGTGCTAAAACTCTTACACACTCAGTCCAAACTTTATTTAGGTTTTCAATATATTGTTTATAATGAGAACTTCCAAACCCAATTTGATTTTCATTTTCATAATCTTTCAAAGTCCAATAAGGTGGACTTGTTATAATCAAATTTACGCTTTCGTCTTTCAATTCCGACATATTGCTTGCGTCTTTTATATAAATGTCGGCGTTTCCAATTTTGTAGTATTCGTTCATTTTTCCCAAACTATTATTTGTTCTTTACGTTCTGTTTTATTTATATCGTCGAATACTTTGGAACTTGTATTTGCATAAGTTCGTTCAACAATATCAACTGTTTTAAACGGACTTATTTTATTAAAAAATTCTGCACCGTTAATTAATTTATTGTGTATTTTTTTATCGCCCACAACAAAAATTATTTTTGCACCAGTTTTGCAAACGATATATAGTTCATTTAAAACTTTTTGCATATCGTTTTCATAATTTTTGAAGTTTTGAATAAGATTACTTTTTATTTCTAATCTGTTATAATCCATAATATTATACACAATTTTAGTATAATATGAAGTATAATCTAAACAATCAAAATAGGGCGGACTTGTGAAAACAAAATCAAAAGTATCAGGTTTAAATATTTTGCTTAGATTTCTTGCATCTCCTAAATAAACTTCACTTTCATAATGATTTACAGGATAATGATGTTTACGAACTTTTTGTAAAAATTTTTCGTAAAAATTAATATAATCTTTTTCTGGTTTATCTTTACCAACCGAAGTAGAAGTCCACAAATAACCATTACAACCCCTTGCAGTTAAACTAATTGCACCAAAAAAACAAGATTTTACATAATCATTCATTTCATTGAAAAAAGTGTAAACTCGCATAATTTCATTTGCAGTTTGTAAATGAAAATGACGCTTTGCGTCTTCGTTCATTTCATTTACATTTTCAAGTTTTTTTGCTTTATCAACTAAATCGATTACATCTTTTGCAAGTTGATTTATATTTTCAGGAATATTTATTTTACCGTTTGCAATAATATGTGCAATAGGGTTTAAATCAACTCCGTATGAATTTAAACCAAGTTTTTTAGCTTCGTAAACTATTGTCCCTGTTCCGCAAAAAGGGTCTAATAATTTTGTTTCTTTTGGAAGTTGTTTAATAATCATTTCTGCATCAATAGCCGAAATTTTTCCACGATATGGATAAATTCCGTGTATTGAATTTGGATTATTTACACTTTTAAGTTCTTTAAATTCTATTGTTTGCATAATCATTTTACACTTTTTAATATAGTGCAAATATACTAATTTATCTTGGTTATTAAATTACTTATCATTTGTTTCTCTGTTCAGTTTAATTGAGCATAACGAAAATGTATATGCGTAGTTGCGGGATTTCAAGGCACAAATGTTTGAATTACGCAATATGTAAATTTCTTGCAAAATGTTTCAAGTTTGCACCGAAGCCCGCAATTATCGTATATACAATGTTATGCAAATTTTTTATTTTCATTTAGTTAGTAATTTTACACACGTTTTATTTTCGATACCAATTTACAATAACCACCCGAAATATAAAAATAATTGAAAAAATATCCTGATAATTTTTGGGTTAATAGTTGTTTGCGAATATTATACGTATTGTAATGTTTTGCTATGCCCAAATAAGAATTTATACTGCTTTGAACTTGCTGTTTTTCGGGTTCTTGTAGTTTTTTTGTTTGTCGAATTTCGGTATTAAAATCGAAAATGCTTGATTTCAGATTGTTTATTGTGCGGTTTTGTAGATAAATTCTGTTTGGCAAAATTACTGTTCCTAAGAACTTTACTCCTTTTGTATAATGTTGCAAATAGATTTTCTTTGGGTGCAATGTAAGTTGTAAAGTAGAAAGTAAAAAGTTAGAAAGTATCGGAATTAAACTTTTTAAATATTCTTTATTGTTGTGTATCAGCACAAAATCATCTACATATCTGCCGAAGTATTTTATTTGCAAATCGTGTTTTATGTAATGGTCGAAGGTGTCCATATAAAAGTTGGCAAATATTTGGCTTGTCAGATTTCCGATTGGTAAACCTGTATTTTCTTTTGTGTGGAAAAGACTTTTTGTGTTCGGTAAATCATTCCAATTTTCCTTTTTGCCTTTTACTATGCAATTTTTTGTAGGGACGTTGTATATTATTTGTTTACAGAGTTTTATTATCAATTCTTTATCGGAATTGGTGTATTTTTCGTTTATAAAATTTTCTAATTTTGAGTATAAAATATCTTTGTTGATGTGCATAAAAAATCCTTGAATATCAAGTTTTAGAATGTAACAATCTTTTGTATAATTTTCGCTGCATTTTCTGATAAACTTGTCTATTCGCCCGATGCCAAAATGTGTACCCTTGCCAACCCTGCAACTATAACTATCGTAAATAAATTGTTTTTCAAATAATTGGTTTAATTTACCAATTATTAAATGATGAACCACTCTATCTCTGAAATCGGCTGCAAATATTTCTCGTTTTACAGGTTTATCAACTATAAATGCAATGGAACGACCAATTTTATAAGTTTCGTTGTTTATTTCTTCGCAAAGTACCACAAGGTTATTTTCGTAATCTATTTCAAAAGCCAACGCATTTGCGGTGTATCGCTTGTTTTTGCGGCACACAAAATAGGCTTCAAATAGTTCGGATAGTTCTATTTTCGGCTTTTCTTGTGGTTTTCCCGTAGTGGGCTTTGGTATGTCGAATAATGATAATTGCATATTTTTTTTGATTAGCCGTAGCATTTATGCTGCGGAATAAAAAGAAAACACTGTCAGGTTTTTGCAAACACTGACAGGTTTTCTGACAATAGTTTTGTTTGAAAAATCACGAACCGCACGAACGTAGTTTGTGTTGTTCTTATCGTTGTTGTTCTGATTACCATCGCTGAAATTCTGTATCCATGCGTTGTTGTAATTGTTCTCGGTAGAACACCAATTATTGCACAAAAGTTTTGGTGTTTCTGACGAATGTCATAACACACGATTTTACTGTTAAAAAACAGTCCCTGTGCCCTTTTTCAATCAAAACTTGCTCGCTACCGTATGTCAGTAACATACGATATTCCGGCTACTAAAAAAATGTTAAGAACTTGAATTTTTCCATGCTGTCGCTTGTTTCCCTATTATATCAAGTATCTTACTCATTTCTGATAAGTGCTTTATGCTTAATAATTTTAAATCGGCACACAAGCGTATTTCTAATTTAAGTATTTCAAAATTATCTAAAAACTCTTCTAAATATTGGCGTTTTTCTACATTTCGGTTTGCCCTGTATATTGACCTTACAAGTGTTATGCTGTCGCGCTTCATGTCCTGCCCGAGTGTATATTTGTATTCGCGAGAAAACTCTTTTGTATGCTCAAAAATTAACAAAATAAGTTTGTAAGTATCTTTATATATAGGTAACTCGTGTGATAATGCCATAATTCTCAAAAAAAAATTCGACCGCTTCGCGGTAAATAGTTAAATAGATAAATAGTTAAAAGGCACGAACCGCACGAACGTAGCTTGGGTAGTTCTTATCGTCGACGTCCTGAAAACCATCGCTGAAACCCTGCACCCATGCGCTGCTGTAACCGAACTCGGTAGAACACCAATAATAACCTGTTGTAAAACCACCTATATTTGCTTTTTGACCATACATCAAATTTAGTTCATATTTTGTAGGTAAACGCCAATCTGTAAAGTTTTTACCTGCTGTGCTGTGGTTTGCCGAATTACTAATTATGTCTTGTGCATTATACCACGAGCAACTTGTTGATTGGTCTTGTGTTGCGGCAACTAAACCGTGTCTGCCATCGGGGGATACATAAAATACATAACCACCTAAATCTTCATTTAAACCAATGGCGTAAGTTGGGCTTGTTGTTGCACTACCACCCATTGTAATCCACGCCGTTCCGTTCCAATAATAAAAACCGGGGGTAACATCGCTTACGGTTGCCGTGTTGTAAACCATCAAACTTACTGCCGGTGAGGCAATTGTTGTTGCATCACTTGTTCCTGTTAATGCAACTCGTGGTATGAGCATACCTTTGTCGGTGCTTTGCACATCGAGCATAGCAGAACCGTCGGGGTCGGCGTTGGTGCTTGAAATACTTACGCCGTTTTGCGCGTTTGCAAATTGAAGAGCAAACAGTATGCTCACTAAAATTAAAGATAATCTTTTCATTGTATTAAAAATTTAATTTGTTATTGAATAAATACTTTTTTTGTTGTTAATTGATTGTTTTTTAAGGCTTTTACAATGTAAATGCCGGTTTCGGACACTGAAATTGTTTGTGTATTGCTTGTAAGCTTTTCCGATAAAACGGTTCTGCCCAGCATATCTACGATTTCAATTTCACAATTTTCGGCATTGTTTATTGTAACTTGTCTGCCGTAGCTGTAAACATTTACATCGGTTTGTGCGGTTTCCGAAATTTTTGTAACCGAACCGAAATGCAATACAAAGCGGTTTGCATTGTTTCCGGCGGTGTGATTAAAGGTGTATTCCGTGCTGTTATGAAGCTCGGTAAATGTATGGCTTTGAATGTCCTCCAACGTAACGGTTTGGTTGCTGAAACTAAATTCGTTTACCGTAAATGTAAAGACGCCGGATGTTTCGGAAACAAAATTCATGGGAATGGTTTGCTCTGCATCTTCGGTAACATTAATGGCAAGTTTGTAGCCGTCCTCAGACAAGGTATAAACATTTGCAATACCGCTCAACAGCTTATCGGCATCTTTTGTAAGGTCGTAGTTTTGTGTGGCTTGGTTGTCGGTGTAAACAACTAATTCATCAAAACTTTGGTTGCCCGATAATCTTATGCGTAACAAATTGTCAATCGTGTTTCCGCTTTTGTAAAACGGTGTGGTTAAATCAAGCGTTTTAGCATTGTTGTTTATCACAAAATTACTTGCCGAAGTGGCTTTCACAAAAAATCCTTGATTTGCCGGAATAATATTTGAGGTCATCGGGGCGGTAAAAACCGTACCGTTGCTTGTGCCGTAGGCAACGGCATCTTGGTCCCAAATATAGATTGCACCCGTTATGTTCGTTTTATCAAAACCGGCACCGTTTGTCCAGTCCAAAGCCGTAGGGAAAGGATTGCCCACAAGGTTGTAACCAGCCTGTGCGCCGTTTGCGGCGGTGTAAGCAAGCGGAAAAGTCATGTTCCCGTTGTTCAAAATGCCTGTATAACTAATTGTTCTGTTACTTCCAACGTTTTTTACCAGATACCCGATGTTGTTTTGCAACGTTCCAAATTGCACATTTGCCCAAGCATCATCATTTTCAGCACCGTTATAGCTTTCGATATACGTATAGAGCCATGCGCCGCTCAATACGCTTACCATATCAATAGGAGCAACAGGGTTGGAAATCAGATGCCATTTATCGGCAATTATTTCCTGCTCTACGGTTGCATTCACATTTGCCGAGTTTTGCAACAGGTTTGCCCCGTTTTTTACCACTATACCGCTTATGCCGGCACTGTTGGTGTTTGTTGCTTCCAAGCGAGCCGCACCTTCAATTTCGAGACTTCCGCTTGCGGTGTTTGTGAAATTTACGTTGTCGTTTGCCGCAAAGTATGTTCCGGGTTTTACTTTAATGTTCGCATAGTTCTTTATACCGGACTGTGCAAACAGGGTAAATCCGAAAACCACTTGCAGAGCAACGACTAAAATCATTTTTCTGTTCATAATTCTGAATTTTGATTGTTAATACTATTTTTCTTTTTCTTGTCCTTGTAGAACTTGCGACCGATTAGTGCCGCGCCTGCCGCAACAAGTGCAGAGATACCGCCGTCTATCGGTACGCCTACCGGACCGCCTGCCGGACCGCCGCCGGGCGGATTGAACGGCTGCCCGTACATTACTGCTATTCCAATGAATAAAAGGAATAGAACTAAACTGATTTTTTTTGTCATAAAATTCTCCTTTTTAAAATTTATAATTGTGTTTATTTTTGTTTTGCATAACGTCCAGCAACTATGCGCCGTGCAAGGCAGGAAGCACTGATTTTTTTTTACAAAAGCTAGCTCCCAAAACTCAGAAGTATCTTAATTGTAATGCCTTGCATGGACGCATGTTGCCTGTTAGATGCAGTTTATTTATTTTTTCCACAAAATATATGAAAAATATTGCACTAAATCTTCGATTTGTGTTGTATTTTTCATATATTTTCTGTAACTTTGGTCAAAATTCTTTTGAAAAC
>JAIFNL010000193.1 GCA_020047755.1 Bacteroidota bacterium | reverse complement strand
GCTCGCATTTGTTCTGTTGAATGTTGGTAAAAAGAAGAATTTCGGTTGTTTACATTAATTTTCCCTAAATGTTGAAACGTAATTGGATTTACAATTTGAATGGATTTTGAATACAAATCGCTAATGTAAGCTTTATTTTTAGAATGTAGATATAAATAACGTGGCGAAGTTAGTCCAATAATTTTACCAATATATTTAAAGGTGTTGCTATTCAAAACATAAACTTTTCCTGAATTGTTCAAAACAACATAAGCCGTAGAATCGGTTAAGTACATCGATTGCGCCACATCGCCCAAAGGCAGTCCGTTTGTGGTATAGAAAATATTATTAATCACTTCTTTTTCATGTGGTTTGTAGTACGAAAGTGAAGCATTGCTCGAAGAAAGATTGCCTTCATTGAGAATAAAAACGCCCAGAGTAGTTTCATTGGCTTTCATGCGTTCAAAATCACGAATCAAATCGTCGTCCATGCACGCCGAAAAGATTAATAATAAGCTAATTGCAAGTTTTATTTTGTTCATAAATGCAAAGTAAGTGGCTAAAAACTAATTCCTTTTTTGTAGGTTTCGATAGCTCGTTGTCGGGCAAAAGTATGCTCAACTATGGGCTTTGGATAAGCAAAAGTGGCAAATTCGGGAATCCATTTTTTGATGTAATTTCCTTTGGCATCAAACTTTTTTTGCTGTTCTGTGGGGTTGAAAACTCTAAAGTAAGGCGCAGCATCACAGCCTGTTCCGGCAGCCCATTGCCAATTTCCATTGTTAGCCGAAAGGTCAAAATCGAGCAACTTTTTTGCAAAATAGGCTTCGCCCCAACGCCAATCGATGAGCAAATGTTTGCACAAAAAGCTAGCTGTAACCATTCGCACGCGGTTGTGCATGTAGCCTGTTTGGTTTAGCTCACGCATTCCGGCATCTACCATTGGGTAACCTGTTGTGCCATTGCACCATGCTTCAAAATCTTCTGGTCTGTTGAGCCAAGCGATAGAATCGTATTTGGCTTTAAAACTGGCACTTACTACTTTTGGAAAGTGAAATAAAATTTGCATAAAAAATTCGCGCCAAATTAATTCATTCATAAACACACTATCGCTAGCTTGCAACTGCCGCATTATTTGTCTAACACTCACTGTACCAAAGCGTAAATGTACGCTCAAATACGAACCTGCATCAAGTTCGGGCAAATTGCGTGTTTGTTCGTATTGCTGTAAATTGCTTAGTGTGAATGGTTTTACTATTATTTGCGAAGTTTCAAATCCTATTTCGGCTAAACTCGGAAAATGATGGTTTGCTTTATAGAAATTAGGATTTTCAGAAAAACTATAATCTTTGAGCAAATCTACTGAAAATGCACTACGCCATTTATTTTTGTAAGGAGTAAAAATAGTGTACGGAGTTTGGTCAGCTTTTAAAATATCATTTTCTTCAAAAATAACTTGGTCTTTGTATTGTAAAAATTGCACCTTGTTTTTTGTTAAAAGCTGTTGTACTTTTTTATCTCTATCTATTGCGTAAGGTTCGTAATCTTTGTTTGTAAAAACCTGTTTTATTTCAAAATCCTGAATTAATTTTGACCAAACAGAAAGCACATCGCCCTGCAAACAAAGCAGTGAGCTTCCCGATTCATTGAGTTGTGCATTTAATTGTTGGAGTGTTTTGTGAATGAACGTAACACGCGCATCATTTTTTTGCAGTTCGTTCAAAATTTGAGAATCGAAAATAAAAATCGGCAAAACCGGCGTGTTGCTAGTGTTTTTGAGTGCATGAAAAAGTGCAACATTGTCTGAAAGACGTAAATCGCGGCGAAACCAAAAAACGGAAAGAGTCATTTTAATTAGGAATTAGAAATTAAGAATTAGGAGTCGATTTCGCAAAGTTAAGGGTATTCGCGAAATAGCCCTTCAAGGGTTCAAAACCCTTGAAGGGCTTAACTTTGGCGACATTGAATTGGAAATGAAAATAGCTATAAATTATTTTTTGCTACTATTCAAGTTCCTACTTATTTAAGCTTCGCCTAAAAGGGTTGCCGAACTGCATTTTATTATTTTTACTTGTACCAAGTCGCCAATGTTGTGGTCTTTTCTGTCAAAAACGACTACTTTATTTTGCGAATTTCGACCAAAAAGCCTGTCGTTCGATTTTTTTGAAACTCCTTCTACAAGTACTTCAAACGTTTTTCCAACGTCTTTTAAGTTGCTTTGAAGCGAAAGTTTGTTCTGTAAATCAATTATTTCCTGCAAACGGCGCGTTTTGTCTTCTTCCGAAATGTCGTCGGGGAAAGTGCGTGCAGCAAAAGTGTTTGGGCGTTCGGAATATTTGAACATATAAGCAAAATCGTAGCCAACCCATTCCATAAGCGAAAGCGTGTCTTGATGTTCTTCCTGGGTTTCGGAGCAAAAGCCAGCGATAATGTCGGTCGAAATGCCGCATTCAGGCACTATTTCTCTTATGGCTTTGATTCTGTCCATGTACCACTCGCGCGTGTAGCCGCGTTTCATTTTGTCCAAAATGCGAGTATTTCCTGACTGTACAGGCAAATGTATGTATTTGCAAATGTTGCTGTATTTTGCCATTACGTACAGCACTTCGTTGTTCATATCTTGCGGATAGGAAGTCGAAAATCGGATACGCAGTTGAGGAGCGTTTTGTGCTACCATTTCGAGTAGTTGTGCAAAATTTGTTTCGCCTTCGTTCCAATTGTATTTGTCCACATTTTGCCCAAGAAGCGTAACTTCTTTAAAACCAGCATCAACTAATTCTTGCACTTCGCGCAAAATAGATTTGGGTTCGCGGCTACGCTCGCGTCCGCGTGTGAAGGGCACTACGCAATACGAACACATATTGTCGCAACCGCGCATGATGGAAACAAATGCCGAAATGCCATTTCCGGCGTAGCGCACAGGGCTCAAATCGGCGTAAGTCTCTTCGCGTGAGAGCAATACGTTGATGGCTTTTTGCCCGCTTTCGGCTTCGGCTACAAGTTTTGGCAAATCGCGATACGCATCGGGTCCCACCACTAAATCGACCATTTTGTCGTCTTCGAGCAATTTCTTTTTTAAGCGTTCAGCCATGCAACCGATAACTCCAATGAGCAAATTGCGTTTTTTCTTTTTGATACTCTTGAAAAGTTCAAGCCTTCCAAAAACGCGCGTTTCGGCGTTTTCGCGAATGGAGCAAGTATTTACCAAAATAACATCAGCTTGATGTATGTCGTCGGTAACTGAAAAATCGTGCTTTTGCAATACAGATACAACTAGTTCGCTATCAGCTACATTCATTTGGCAGCCATACGTTTCGATGTATAGTTTTTTTGAGCCTTCCGTTGTCTGCTGCACATTTTGTTGCTCAGCAGTTTTATATTTTTGTATATCAATCATTCCTAAAAATTTGTTTTCTATTTTTTTTGCAAAAATAAATTTTTTTCTATAAATAAAAGACTGTTTTGTCTTTATTTTAGGAAATATTTATCTCGCAGTATCCTTTTTTACTGCTCAAACCTTTGTTTTATTTGAGTTATTTTTTTTTAATAAATTTTAAAGCGTAGAAATAAATTTTGCAATGGCTTTTGTTTTATCTATTTTTGTAAGATACCTTTTACTTTCAAATTGATTTTCAAAACATAAATTTAGTTGCTTAATCATGCAGTAAAAGCGAAACCTTAATGTGATAATTATTCCTTTTTTAGTTCTCATAAATCGTAATTTAAAAATTCTAAAACCGATGAAAATTATAAGTGCAAGAACAGAAAAAATAGTCGATACTCCTCATAAGTTGGAAGTTCGCAAGCTTTATGACCAAGATAGTGCTCAAGTAATGCACATTACTTTGCAAGTAGGTGAAGCCTTAAAACCTCACATAACTCCTGTCGATGTGTTTTTTTATATTCTCGAAGGAGTTGTAGATGTGCTTGTTGGCAACGAAACCGTTAGCGTAGCGCAAGACCATTTAGTGGAAAGCCCCAAAGATATTATTCATTGCTTGTCGAACAATTCCAATTCGGTAGCTCGTATTTTGGTGGTAAAAGCTCCAAAACCTGCAACTTTGGCAAAATTTGTTCACTAAAAGCTGGTTTTTTTACACAAATTAATCTGTTTGCCAGCGAAATGTTGTAATTTCTAAGTTCGCCAAATCTAAGATTCTATCCACAACTGTTTCTGCTAATTGATTAATTGTTTGTGGTTTACTATAAAACGAAGGCACAGCGGGGCAGATAATTCCTCCTGCTTCGGTAAGTGTTTTCATGTTGTTGATGTGTATTATGTTCAAGGGGGTTTCGCGTGTAACGAGTATCAGTTTTCGGCGTTCTTTTAAAATTACATCGGCAGCGCGAGTAATTAAGTCGTTTGAAATTCCTGAGGCTATGCGTGCAAGCGTGCCCATGGAGCAGGGGCACACTATCATGGTGTCGTATTGTGCTGAACCTGACGCAAAGGGAGCGTTAAAATCTGTTGATTTGTAAATCGTTATGTTGCCTGATGTTGGGATTTGTTCGTTTAGTTCGTAAATCCAAACCTCTTTAGCGTTGGTTGAAAAAACAAGAGCAAGCGATTGAATTTCGTGCTGATTATTTTTTAGTTTTTCGATAAGTAGTTTGGCATAAATGGCACCACTTGCTCCTGTAATAGCCACTATTATTTTTCGCTTTTTCATGAAAGAGGTTCAAAATTGTAATTCAATATTCTTTTTACCGGAAAAATAGAAGCCAAAAAACCAATTAGTAGTACGATTACAAACACAAAAATGAAATCCCAAAATTGCATTTCTACCGGATAAGCTGTTACCATTAAGCTATTTATAGGAAAAGTAACTAGGCTAAATTGAATTTGAGCCAACAACAAAGCTACTCCTAAAAAAAAGCCTATAAAAGCTCCACTTCCCGAAATTAACCAGCCCGAATACATGAAAATTTTGCTTACAAATTGTTTGCTAGCTCCCATACTTTTGAGAGTTTCAATGTCTTCGCGCTTTTCTATAATCAGCATAGTGATTGAGCCAATGATGTTGAAAGAAGCGATGATAAGAATAAAACTGAGAATCAAGAAAATAGCAATTTTTTCGGAATTCATAATTTGATTCAGAAACTGTTGCTGTTCGTAGCGATTTTTCACTTCAAAATCTGACCCTAACATTTGTTTTATCTGAAGCTTAATTTTGTCTTTTTCGCTTTCCGAAAGCTTTTCATTTAATTTTATTTCTACAAAACTTATTTTGTTTCCATAATCGAGCAGTTCGCGTGCAAATTGAATGGGTGTAATAACATATTTCACATCAAACTCTTGATTTATAGAAAAAACACCCGAAGGCATGATTTTCTTTCGCACAAAATCTTTGTCGGGGTTCATCGATACTTTTGCTCCTATTTTGGGTGCCCAAATAGTCAAAGGCTCTTCATTGATAAGGCTCAACGATAAATAATAAGCTACACCATAGCCAATTACCGCATAACTTAGCTCGTCCTTGTGCAATGCAAATTCTCCTTCGGTCAAAGCGGTATCTAACCCCGAAATGTATTTGTAGTTTTCTTCTACTCCTTTGATTTTTCCAATATGTTGTTTATCACCATATTGAAGCAATACGTTTTCTTCAATTACTTCCGAATAATAACTAACTTGGCTTAAATTTTTAATTTTCACAAAACGAGCATCGGCTTCAAAACTTTTGCCTTTTGCCGGCATAATTTTGATGTCGGGAGCAAAGTAGTTAAACATCGACTTTACCATACCGTCGAAACCATTGAATACTGAGAGTATTACAATTAAAGCCATAGTTACAGTTGCCACGCCTATTACCGAAATAATAGAAATGATATTGATTACATTCCGCTTCTTTTTTGAGAGTAAATATCGTTTGGCTATGAAAAGTTCAACGTTCATTTTGTGTTTTTAAATAATTTCAACTTTTAAGCACCAGTGCTTTTTTATTTTGCGCAAAATTAATCATATTTGGTAGAATTATCAATGTTTTTAAAAATTTAAACACACAAAGCCTACTTACACAAACACCAAAGCAAGCATTTTTCACTTACTAGCCACATTTTCAAAAGTATTACTACTCTTTGATAGCACGCTACTTGGTGCGAGAGGTAACTATTTATTTTACCTAATTGCTACATTATCAATATTTCCAACAGGCAACCAATCGTCCATATTTCCATATTTCGATTTGTCAATTTTAAAATTCTCTATTTCGCAAAAATCTTTTATTGAAATAAGAACTAAATATCTTTTTCCGCCAAATCTTTTCATTAATCCATTATCCAATAATAATTTAGGTTGATTACTTTCAATCAATTTCAATGAATCCTCTTTTGTTAATTGCTCTGAATTAAAAACCTCAGAAACAGTTGCTTTTGCTTTCACTAAACCATCGCCTTTGTTTTCAATAAAAAAGAGAATATCGCCTTCATTTACTTTCCCATAAGGAAGTTTTCGCCCCATTGCACCGCGAATAATCATTGTTTTTTTACCACTTTTCAGATTATCCAGCTCTTTGGCTTTATAGTCAAGATATACAACATTATCCATAATTCTATAATCTTTTTACTTTTTTTATATTGTAGCTAACATACCAACGCAATTTCGTCTTTGCTTAGTTTGTATAAATTATAAACTAAATTATCTATTTCGTTATCTGTTTTAAAAATAATTTGTTGGTATTTCTTTGCAACATCACGTTGTTCTTTAAAAAATTTCAAAAGACTTACTTCTTCTTTTGTTTCAAGTTTTATTTTGTTCCTTTTTAATTCATCTAAAAATATTTTTTCGTCAAGTAAATGCCATGATTTTAAATTTGCTGTAATTTTTTGCAATTTATGTTTGGCAATTAAATAGTTCGAAAATTCATTTACAGTTTCATTTAAAAGTTTATAATTTTCTATTAATAAATTTGCTCTGTCAATAAAATCTGCCTGTTGCTCAATTGAAATGTCGGGAATTGGCATTTGCTTTACATCGTTTGGGTAAAAATTCAAACTATCGCTTAAAAAATTAACAAAATACCAATTCATTAATTTTGAATTTAAAATTGCCAATAAAAATTTATAATCAAAATGTTCAGCAAATTCATGCGAATTATATCGAAATTCGTTTTTTACTGAAACATGATTAATTGATATTAATTTATCGTATCTGACACAATTAATTACAGTATGACTATTATAAAAATTAGAATTATCGTACGCAAAACGAATTCTATCTTTAATAATTCTTATCAATACAATTTTCTCATTTTCAAAAAGTTCCGGAAACATTGAATTATAGTGTTCTTTTGGCTTATAATTTAACCAACCGAATTGCGAATAATAATAACGTTCTATGTTTTTACCTTCAAGAAATGGTTTATATCCTTCTTGATAATCTTGATGTATGTACTTATCTTTACCGTTTGTTGTTTTTTTCTCATTCAATCTTGCACCATAAGCAACAAAACAAATTTTTGATAAACAGACTGATTTATCATCAATTTTTTTCTTTAAATCATCTAAAATGTAAATATTACGAGTTTCAAATCTACATGATTTCAAATTTAAAAAATCTTCTTGCAATACCTTAAATGTTTTTGGTGAGACAATTTCAGAAGGTTCATTTACTTTTCTTATTTCCGTGAACTTGTTTTTATTATTTCTCTGTACGGTTAAAATAATGCTTTTAACCTTAGCGTCTTCAAAAACATTGTAATTGCTAAAATCGGTTATCGAAATAATTGACAAACATTCTGCAAGAAATTTTCTTGACCTTTCTCCATAATTTTGGTTGGTATAAGCAAAAGGTATAATAAATGAAAATAATCCATCATTTTTTAGCAGAACTACTGCCTTTTCAATAAATGCAATATAAATATCGGTGCGTCCAAAACATGTAAGAGTGTCTTCCAATAAATATTTCCGGACTAATTCGCTTAATAATTCAATATTTACATAAGGTGGATTTCCAATAACAACATCAAAACCACCATTTTGCATAATTTCCGGAAATTCAATTGACCAATCAAATGCCTTTTCGCCAGCTATTTCTTTAGCGTGAATTATCTTTTCGGGCAGTACGCAACCACAACGAAAGTTTTGCAATTTCAACACTTTCTTCGTTTATGTCCACACCAAAAATATTATTTTCCAAAATACTTTTGTCGGTGTCGAAAATGCGCATTTTATCACCTGTCAAATCCGAAATTTGGTCATCAATTCCCTTATGCTCGTTAATAAGATAATCTAATGCAGCGTTTAAAAACGCACCGCTTCCGCAAGCTGGGTCAAGAATTTTCAATCCCAACAACCATTTTTTGTATTCTTGTAGTTTTTGAAAAAGTTCTTTTCCTTGTTTTGTGAGTTTTCCTTTTTTATCTTTTAAACCTTCAATATTTTCAAGACCCGACAGGTTTAATTCCTCTTTTTTTTGTAAACAAAGTTTACCTATTGTACTTTCAACTATGTAGTTAGTAATGTATTTTGGCGTATAAAATACCCCGTCTTTTTTGCGTTTTGTTTTCGATTTATCAATGGTTTCGCCAAGCAATTCAGCCGATATTTCTTCAATTTCATTGAGCGAATGTTCGAATATATGTCCTAAAATATTGACATCTAATTCGGTACTGAAATCGTAAGCCGAAATTTTCAAACAATCTTCCAACAAAACATCATCGTCAATTTTCAGGTTCGGATTGTCGATAATATCGTCAGGGTGAAACAAGCCACCATTAAAAGCCGGATAAAGCGTATTTTGAAAAGTGTAGCCAGTATCAAGATAACGAAATGTTTTTTGAAACCTGCTGTAAAGACTAAAATACTCGTCGTTATCCAAAAGATTTTTCCATTTTTGAATAACACCTGCAATTAAGTTTGGCGAAACCAAACCGCAATCTTCGGCAAACCAAATAAAAATAAATCGGTCTAAAAGTTTTTGGGTTTTCTTGAATAAGGTTAATTTATCGTACTGTGGATTATTTTTGATTAAATTGTTAAAAATCTTATCCCTGAACTGTTTGTAATCTTTGTAGAATTTTTCGCTAATATTTTCTTCATGAAATTTAGTTTCTTCCTTCATTTTCAACGGAATATCCTTGGAAATACTTTCCCATGAAAGAAGAAGATACAAAGCACGAAAATCGTGTATTGTTAATTCAAATAAATTAAATTCCTCAAATTCAGTTGCATTATCAATGTAAAAACGCAAATGACGAAAATTTGAAGTAATTACATATCGGCAGTCGGGTTGATTGTTTTTGTAATTAAACGCTTGATTTCTAATAGAATCGAGATTGAATGTTTTTGCTGATTTTAATTCAATCACACCAATTGCCGAATTATCGCGAATAATCGCTCCGTCAGCTTTTTTGCTGTCGGTTTGGTTTTTATATTCAGTTGTTAAATTATAGTCCAAATCTGGTCGGATAGTATAACCCAAAGATTGAACAAAAATTTCGCGTAAAAATCCTTCTTGGTAATTTTCTTCTTTCAAGTGCAAAATTTCATACAAACGAAGTTTGTTGCCATAGAAAGACTTAAAACTCTCATAAGCTTTACTAATCTTGTCATTATCAAGATTTTTTAAGTATTTGTTCAGTATGGATTTTTGAAATATTGACATGTATCAAATCTTTAAGTTTTAGGGCTCAAATGTAATCATTTTTTGTTTATCTTGTATCGGTCGTGAATTTCCATTCTACACCCTCAAACAACCGCACCCAGCCAACCTTTCATTTTCCAGCAAAGTTATACATTTTTTGAAGACAAATCAATACTTTTTTAAATTTTAAAACACACAAAACTTATTTATACAAACACCAAACGTAAGCCAAAAGCATTTCGCCTCCCGACCAACAAACAGCTATCTATACAAATAAGTTCCAGAGTAATTAAAAATATTCCCTCACAAAGCTAAACAAACAAAACCAAAAACAATTCGTGCATTCGTGGCAAAAAAAACATTAACCATTAAAAAAACCTTAGTAACCAAGCCAATCCCCACCATATCAAAACCTTATTACCTTATCAAAAAACGCTGAGGAAAAAAAATAGTAACAGTTAAACATTAAGCATTAAAAAAAACACTTTTTTACGCTTCTTTTTTATTTCCATCGTTTTTCTATTTGATTATTTTTTTTATTTCAATGTCAAAATCCGAAAT
>JAIFNL010000049.1:72088-92605 GCA_020047755.1 Bacteroidota bacterium | reverse complement strand
TAAAAAAAACGTATTTTTGTTGATAAAAAGTTAAAAATAAAACTTGAAAATTGAATTTATTTTTATACTTTCGCACCTCTGTAAAAGAAGCATTTTTTTTGAATGTAGAAATATAAAATCACTTGTCTTTCAGATAGATAGCGAAAGTGTCGAACCATATTATTGTATATTTTTTAAAGCATAAATTTAAGTGAAATTTGCGATAAATGAAAAGGCAAGTAAATACAAAAAAATATTTTATAAATGAGTGATAAAGAACTAATGAATAATAATACTTCGGATTATTCAGCCGATAGTATTCAGGTTTTGGAAGGATTAGAAGCCGTTCGTAAGCGTCCGGCGATGTATATTGGCGATATTGGAGAAAAAGGCTTGCATCATTTGGTTTACGAAGTAGTTGATAACTCGATAGATGAAGCCTTAGCAGGGCATTGTACTACCATAGATGTTTCGATAAATGCCGATAATTCTATAACAGTAGTTGATGATGGACGCGGAATACCTGTCGATTTTCACGAAAAGGAAGGTAAATCTGCGCTAGAGGTTGTTTTGACTGTATTACATGCTGGAGGTAAGTTCGATAAAGGAAGTTATAAGGTATCGGGAGGTTTGCACGGAGTAGGCGTTTCTTGCGTTAACGCATTATCAACCCAATTGATAGCTACCGTTCATCGCAATGGCGAGATTTACGAACAAGAATTTTGCATTGGTGCACCTCAAGGCGACATAAAAGTAGTTGGAAAAACCAATAGAACCGGCACAACCATTAAGTTTACGCCCGATGCTTCTATTTTTACTACCACCGATTATAAATTTGATATTTTGGCTTCTCGCTTGCGCGAATTGGCTTATTTGAATAAAGGAATTCGTTTAACCTTAACCGATTACAGAGAAAAAACTGACGATGGGGAGTTTTTATCTGAAGTTTTTTATTCGCAAGAAGGCTTGAAGGAATTTATTAAATTTTTAGATGGAAACCGTGAAAAATTAATTCCAGAGCCTATCAATGTAGAATCTGATAAAAATGAAATTCCGGTTGAAATAGCTCTTCAGTACAATACTTCTTATACCGAAAACATTCATTCTTACGTAAATAACATCAATACGCACGAGGGAGGAACGCACTTAACAGGTTTTAGGCGTGGACTTACTCGTACTTTGAAAAAATATGCCGACGATTCGGGCTTGCTTTCAAAATTGAAATTCGATATTTCGGGCGACGATTTTAGAGAAGGCTTGACCGCTATTATTTCTGTTAAAGTGCAAGAACCTCAATTTGAGGGACAAACAAAAACAAAACTGGGCAACTCAGAAGTTAGTATAGCCGTAGAACGTGCTGTATCTGAGATGCTTACTAATTATTTGGAAGAAAATCCAAAAGATGCTCGCATTATTATTCAAAAAGTAATTTTAGCAGCAACTGCTCGTCATGCTGCCCGCAAAGCACGTGATTTGGTGCAACGCAAATCGGTAATGACTGGCTCAGGATTGCCTGGAAAATTAGCCGATTGCCAAGAGCGCGATGCTGCGCTAAGTGAGCTGTTTCTTGTAGAGGGAGATTCGGCAGGAGGTACTGCCAAACAAGGGCGCGACAGAAAAAATCAAGCTATTTTGCCACTTCGTGGTAAGATTTTGAACGTCGAAAAAGCCATGCAGCACAAAGTTTTTGAAAGTGAAGAAATTCGGAATATTTTTACTGCTTTGGGAGTTAGCATTGGAACTGATGAAGACAGCAAAGCATTGAATTTAGCTAAGTTACGTTATCACAAAGTAGTCATCATGTGCGATGCCGACGTTGATGGAAGCCACATTGAAACTCTTATTATGACCTTGTTTTTCAGATATATGAAAGAAATGGTTGAATTAGGATATTTGTACATTGCTACACCGCCACTTTATCAAGTAAAAAAAGGAACAAAAGGCATTTATTGTTGGAATGAAACTCAACGTTTGCAGGCTGTTGCCGAACTTGGAAAAGGAAATGATTCGTCGGTTAATGTACAGAGATACAAAGGTTTGGGCGAGATGAATGCCGAGCAACTTTGGGAAACGACTATGAATCCTGAACAACGAATGCTAAGGCAAGTTACGATTGACAGCGCAGCCGAAGCCGACCGAGTTTTTTCAATGCTTATGGGCGATGAAGTGCCACCACGCCGCGATTTTATCGAAAAACATGCAAAATATGCAAATATTGATGCTTAAGATTCAATAAAAAATAATTTTTAAAATACAAAAAGCTATTCAAATTAATGAATAGCTTTTTTTTTAACATCATGTATAAAACGTTTTTTAGTTTTTTAAATTAATATTTTAATGCTTTTTTAACAAAAAAATACCTTGAAATTAAATTTCACTAAATATTTTATCCATAACTCTTTTACTTGGTTCGGCTTTTGCTCTTTCTAAAAGCTCAAAAACATCATTAAAAGAGTCGAATTCTTTGTTAAAAGTTTCATCAACATCTATAAAAATCTTTTCATTTTTAGAATTGTCCACCGAGTAAAAAAAGGTTCTAACACTTTTCATAAGCTTTACTGTATTTATAAGATAGTTAATGATAAAACGCCTAAATTAAGAATATATTATGTGAATCTTATTTTTAAGTAAACTTTCTTCTTTTTTGAAAAAAATTGTGTGTTCTATCTATTTATTTTTACATAAAAACGCATTTTGTTCAATTTTTAGTATAAAAAAAACGAACCTTTTTTTGGGGTTCGCTTTTTCTTGAAATGTAACGTCTTAATTATTAGCAGATTTTGCGTGAAACGTATTTTCCTTAGAAATACATTTTTTGCTAATATAGAACTATTTTAAATAAGTATTTCCATAAAAACTAAGTATAAATTTGTTGCAGAATATATACTAATTAGCTAAAATTGTTGTTTTCGCAAAAAAAATAACTTGCGCTAAGTGCAATAAATAATTATACTCTGGTCAAACTGAGATTTTTTTCATCAATCAATTTACGCAAATTGATAAGTGCGTAGCGCATTCTGCCCAATGCGGTATTGATGCTAACTCCCGTTTGCTCAGCTATTTCTTTGAAACTAAAGTCTCCATAATGTCTAAGCAAAATTACTTGTTTTTGGTCTTCGGGCAGCAAGTCAATTAATTTGCGAACATCGTTAGCAATCTGATTTTCAATCATTTTGTCTTCTATGTTGCTGTCCGAAAATTTAGAGCTGTTGAAAATATCAACGTCAGAATCTTCGCTTGAAAGTGTGCGCAAATGCTTGGCTTTTCTGAAATGGTCAATTATTAAATTGTGCGCAATTCGAATAACCCACGAAACAAAAATACCCTTTTCTTGATATTTTCCTTTTCTAAGCGATTTAATAACTTTTATAAATGTTTCTTGAAAAATATCTTCAGCAAGTGCTTCTTTTTTCACTATCAGAAGAATATATGTATAAACTTTGCTTTTATGTCTTTTTATCAAAGTTTCTATACTTTTCTTATTTCCATTTATAAAATCTTGAACTAATTGATAATCATCTAATTTATTTGTTGTCATAATTTCCTCCTCTCTTAGGTTTTACCCTAAAATCTTTTTTTATAGAATTTTTTTTTACACTAATTAATAAAATTTAACTAAAGTTTAGAATGTTTCATATTAGATGCTTTTTTGTGTGAAATTTAGAATCCTCAATTTATTTATATTTCTGTCAGAAAATTTCAACTTTCAATTTTTCTCATTTATTTCATTGTTGTTTTCAAAATATAGACAATTTGAAAGTTCAAAAGGTTGCTTTGTTTTTTTTTCATTTTTTTAAAAAAAAGAACAAATTATTCTTAGTCTTGATTATTAGTGTTTTATGAAATCAAAATAGTTTAAATTTAAAAGACTTTTTATTAAAAAAGAAATTAAAGGTACCGAAAAAAAAGCAAAAAAAAAAGTTTTTTTTGATGAAAAATAATTTTTATTCATTTTTCTTCGTTTAAATATGCTGTTTCCAATTCTTTGTAAAAAGTATTGTTTGTTATTAAAATGATTCAATACAAGTAGTTTGCTATATTACCGTGCAAATAAAAATTTTAGAATGAAAAAGCTTTAAAAATTAAAATATAAAATTGTAATTTCGCAAACTGCAAAAAACAGTTTTTTATAGAATAATTAATGCTTGTATGATTTTTAAACTATTGATTTATAAATATTTACAAATTTATTCGTTAAAAAATAAGTATTTTTGTTAAAACTACTAGTAAACAAATTCAATATTTATGCCAAAAAAAACGCAAAAAGAGGAGCAGTTTATTCATGTGAAGGGCGCAAAAGTTCACAATTTGAAAGATTTAGAAGTAAAAATACCTCGAAATAAATTTGTTGTGATAACAGGCTTGTCGGGTTCAGGAAAGTCTTCTTTGGCTTTTGATACGCTTTATGCCGAGGGGCAAAGGCGTTATGTTGAAAGTTTATCGTCGTATGCACGCCAATTTTTGGGCAAAATTCATAAGCCGGAAGTCGATTTTATAAAAGGAATTCCGCCAGCAATTGCTATCGAACAAAAAGTAAATAGTCGAAATCCACGTTCTACTGTTGGCACATCTACCGAAATTTACGATTACATGAAATTGCTTTTTGCACGTGCTGGCGAAACATTTTCTCCCGTTTCGGGCAAAAAAGTAATACAGCATAAAGTTTCAGATGTTGTAGATTTTTTACTTACTTTTCCTGAAAAAACAAAGGCAATGATTTTAGCTAAGTCATTGATTCCTAATGATAGAAGCCTCGAAGAACACCTTATTATTTTACAAAAACAAGCTTATGCACGTATCGAAGTGCGAACTAAAAAAAGTGACACTTTCGGAACGATTTATAAAATTTCGGAAGTGCTTGAAGATAAGAAGCTTTTGGCAAAAGTGAAAGAAATTTGCATTGTAATAGACCGCATAACTATTGCTTACGATGAAGATAGCCAGAGCCGCTATGCCGATTCGCTCCAATTGGCTTTTTTTGAGGGGAAAGGTACAGCAAAAATTGAAGTTTTTGAAGGCGAAGAGGTTCGTGTAGAATATTTTTCCAATTTGTTTGAAGCCGATGGAATTGAATTTGAACAGCCTAGTGTTCACATGTTTAGCTTTAACAATCCGCTCGGTGCTTGTCCTGTGTGCGAGGGTTTTGGGAAAATAATGGGAATAGATGAAGATTTGGTAGTGCCCGACAAATCGCTTTCGGTATATGAAGAAGCAGTGGTGGCGTGGCGTGGCGAGAAATTGTCGTATTATAAAGACCTGTTTTTGAGCAATGCGCATCGTTTCGATTTTCCAATTCATCGGGCTTATGCCGATTTGTCAGAAAAGGAAAGGGCTTTGCTGTGGACTGGAAATCAATATTTTACTGGAATTACGGATTTTTTCAAACAACTTGAAACCGAGAATTATAAGATTCAAAATAGGGTTTTACTTTCTCGCTATCGTGGAAAAACAGTGTGTACCGAGTGTGGTGGTTCGCGTTTGAAAAAGGCAACAAGGTATGTTAAAGTAGCAGAAAAGTCGATTCAGGATTTGGTGGATATGCCAATTGGTGAGTTGCATGAGTTTTTTAATACGATACAACTTTTTGAAAATCAAGCAAAAATAGCTGAACGAATTTTAGTCGAAATTCAATCGCGATTAAGTTTTATGGTAAATGTGGGTTTGCCTTATCTTACTTTAAATCGGCTTTCATCGAGCCTTTCGGGGGGCGAATCGCAGCGTATTAATTTAGCTACTTCGCTGGGTAGTAGCTTAGTAGGTTCACTTTATATTCTCGACGAGCCAAGTATTGGCTTGCATTCGCGCGACACCGAACGGCTTATTAAAGTACTGAAAGATTTACAAAACTTGGGAAATACAGTAGTAGTAGTGGAGCACGACGAGGAGATAATTCGTGCTGCCGATGAAATTATCGACATTGGTCCGTTGGCAGGAAGTAGGGGCGGAGAGCTTGTTTTTCAAGGAGATGCGCATGCTTTGATTCATTTTGGCGAAAGTTTGACAACTCAATATTTGACAGGAAAATTAGAAATTCCAATTCCTAAAATTCGTAGAAAATGGAGTCGTTTCATAGAAGTGAAGAATGTATATGAGAATAATTTAAAAAATATTTCGGTAAAATTTCCTTTGAACGTATTTACAGTTGTAACCGGCGTAAGTGGTTCTGGCAAAAGCTCTTTGGTTCGGAATGTGCTTCATTTAGCATTGTCGCGTCAAGTGAATGGTTACGGAAATAAACCAGGAAAATTTGGTGCAATCAACAACGTACAGAAAGAAATTACAAATGTAGAATTTGTTGATCAAAACCCAATAGGTCGCTCATCGCGTTCAAATCCAGTAACTTATATAAAGGCTTATGATGAAATTCGCAAGCTTTTTTCGGAGCAACAAGCCTCGAAAGTTCACAATTTTAAACCTTCTCATTTTTCATTCAACGTAGAAGGCGGGCGTTGCGAGGAGTGCCAAGGTGAAGGAACTATAAAAGTGGAAATGCAATTTATGGCTGATGTTACTTTAGAGTGCGAAAGTTGTAAAGGCAAGCGTTTTAAGGAAGATGTGCTAGATGTTCATTATCAAGGCAAAAGCATTTATGAGGTTTTGTCGATGACAGTTGAAGATGCTATTGTATTTTTTTCGCAAATCAAAGCTTCTACAGAGCAAAAAATTGTTCAAAAAATGCAACTTCTGGCTGATGTTGGTTTGGGTTATGTTCAACTTGGGCAGTCGTCGAGTACACTTAGTGGCGGTGAAAGTCAGCGTATTAAGCTTGCTTCATTTTTGAGCAAAGAAAATGCTGGAGGTTCTAATTTATTTATTTTCGATGAGCCTACAACTGGTTTGCATTTTCATGATATTCACAAATTATTGGGTGCTTTCAACGCTTTGATAGAGCGCGGAAATTCCATTATTGTGATTGAGCACAATATGGACATTATAAAATCAGCCGATTGGATTATTGATTTAGGCAAAGAAGGTGGTAAAAATGGTGGAAATATTATAGCAGAAGGAACTCCTGAAGAGGTTGCAAAAAATGTGGATTCTTATACTGCTCATTATTTGAGAGAAAAATTAAAAATTAGCCTTTAAATATCTGAATATCATTTGTTTATTTTGGCAAATTGGTTTTATTAAACTAAAGCGACACAAAAATTTTAAATTTTTGTGTCGTTAGAAAAATACCAAATTAATTAGCATATTTTAGTGCATATTTTTGTAATTCTTTGGGTAATAAATCAAAATTTTTGTTTGGTATTGGCTCTGGTGTGTTTTGCCCGTTTTTTTTCATGATTGCTTTTCCTTTATCTGAAAGGACAAAATCTAAAAAAGCTATTTTTGCTTTCGGGTTTGGCGAATTTTTTATACCAGTAATTCCATAAAGCATTGGTTCTCCTGTTATTAATTCTTTTTCATTGGGCGTTTTTCCATTTATTTTTACCGAAACGTGGGCATATTGATCTTTAAATTTAGTGTTTTTAAGATTTATTTGGTCTGGCAAGCTGATGTATTTCAAATTGTGTTGCAGCGCAACCGAGCGGTATAGAAAAATATAATCAATCGATTTGACTTCGAGTAGAGCAAGCAAATCCACCTCTTTGGGGCGAATATGTTTTGTATCTTTGGCTAGAAGTTTGTTGCTGAAACTAGGCAAATTGTAGTATTTTTCGGCTAACATGGAAACCAAAATAGTTCGGTAGCCACACGGGTCTGAATTAGGGTCGGAGCGACCGTAGCTTACTTCTTTTTTTAGCAGAATTTCGAACCAATTAGTGCTGTCTATTTCATTGGCATAGCGTGAGTTATCATTGTAAACAATGGTCATCTCGTTTAGTGCAAAAGGTAGATTCCAATCGGCATGTTTGGGTATCAAAAATTTGTCTATTACTGCATAATCTGCCGATGCCATGATGTCGCAATCGAGATTTAAGTCGGTAATTTTTCGGGCACATTTTACGCTTCCGGCAGCTTCTAAGATTACATTTACTTTTGGATACAATATCTTAAAACTATCCGCGATTTCTTTTAGCGGAATGCTCAAACTTCCGGCATGAAAAATGATTAAATCTCCACTTATTTCTGAGCTATTAGTGTTTTCTACTTTTTTAGAAGTACGTGTGCATTGAAAAAATAAACTGGAAAAAGTAACTAAAATAATAATAAGGTTTTTCATGCTTTGATAATTTTATTTATTTGGTTCTTAAGGTTTTAACGTTTAACTATTTATTTTATTAAAAAAATTCTTAATTACTTTTCCGGCAGCAATATTAAATTCTTCGTAAAATTCTTCGTAGGCATTGATTAATATCTTAGCTTCTTGGGTTAGTATTGTTTTTCCTCCTGTTTTTCCTCCTCTTGTTTTTTCGACCAATGGAAAATTGAGCAAACTTTCTGCTTTTTTTAAGTTCCCCCATGCTTTTCGGTAGCTCATTTCCAATTCGTTAGCAGCAGCTCGTATGGAACCTAATTTGTCTATGGTTTTTAAAATAGCGAGCCGCCCGTCGCCTAAAATCCCTTCACCTTCGGGTGAAGAAAGCCATACTTTGTAGTCAATGAAGACGTTATAATATTTTGACCCTTTTTTTCCTGCCATTTTTTCCGTTTTTTTTTGATATGAATTATTTTTGCATATCGTTTATTAATGCGCAAAAGTATTATTTTGTTTTAAATTTAGAAATAAATAGGTGCGTTTTTTAATGATTTTAAATTAAAATTTAGATTCAATCGTTTTTGTGATTTGATTTTGAATGTACAATAAAAATAGTACTTTTATATTCTTTAAATTATCTAATATTCTTTTAATTTTAAAATTACAATTTATGAAAAAAAATAAATTTATTGCGCTATTTGTTTTTTTAGCTATTTCTTCTGAAATTTTTGGTCAGCTAAGTGTTTCTAGTTATTCAATTTATGCACTGGGCGTAAATACTACTCAAAATAAGAAACTTAGCGCCGAGCTAAAAGTTTTTGGAAATCGTTTGGCTGAAGATATTTTATTAGAGCCAACTATTTTGTTCAATTTTGCACCTAAAGAGTATCACCTTTTTTCGGTTGGAATTGGTTTAAATTTCATGCCTTTTGGAAGTTTTGATAGAATTTATGCACTAACAGTTCCTATGCAATTGCAGATTTTTCCACTTACCGATATGAAAAAACTTTCGTTACTGATAGAACTTACTCCTGAATTTATTGTAGAAGAAACAATAAATTTGCGACATTTATGGGGATTTAGGTATAATTTTGGCAATTAACGTTTTATAATTTTTTTTAGCAATCTCGATGGTTTTATCTTTGACGTTTTACCCATTGGCACAATTACTTTAAGCGATTGTGGTAAAACTTCAATTTCTATATTGTTCTTATAATGAGAAGGTTCACCATCTATTTGGGTGATAAATTCACTTTCGGATTGTATTGATATTTTTTTACCGGAAAATGTTCTTACGATTTTAAATTTGTCGAGAGTTTTTCTAAATTCTGCAAGTTTTATTGGTTTTTGTATTATTTTGGGAATATTTACAATTGTAACATTTAATTTACCATCAGTCATCGAAGCACCTGGGGCAATGTATGCGTTATTACCAAACTGTCTTCCGTTGGCGATTGTAAGCATAACTGCATCTAAATCAACAGTTTTCTCGTCAATTGTAAGTTTGTAGCTATTTCTTTTGATGTGTGCAAATTCTTTGAGCGTTAGTTTTACATACGATTTGAAACCGCGTGTTCCAAGTTCTGCAAATTTGTGCGCTATTTGTGCATCGAAGCCCAATCCAGCTACGTTTACAAAATATTCATTGTTAATTTGCGCAGTATCAATTAGTTTGGTGTTGAAATTATTGATAACTCCAATAGCTTTTTTTATGTTTAAAGGTATTTTCAAATCGCGTGCAAATCCATTTCCTGAGCCTGTTGGGATAATGCCAAGAGCTGTATTTGAGTGTATTAGCGATTGAGCAACTTCATTGATAGAACCATCTCCTCCAACAATTATAATTGCATCAAAGTTACCCACATTTTGTTTACAAATATCAATTGCATGTTTGGCATACTCTGTATAGTTAATTTGATAGTTAATATTCTGTTTATCAGAATATTTCTCGAGCGTTTTCTCGATTATTTTTTGCTTTCCAACACCTGAAATTGGATTTATAATGTACAGAACTTTTTGCATCTCTTTTTGTTTACAAATGAGAATTTACTTTTTATATCTATTTATGATGTCAATAATTTTTTCGATGGAGTAAGGTTTTGATATATAGTCATTAAAGCCCGTTTTTTTGAGCTTTGCATTAAAATGTTCGGGTGAGTGTGCCGAAATGGCAATAATTGGCGTTTTATTTTTAGGGGACGAAAAGTAAGTTCGTATTTCATACGTTGCTTCCAGCCCGTTTAGTCGAGGCATTTCTATGTCCATTAAAATAATATCTACTGCGTTTGTTTTTAGCATTTCGCATGCTTGTTCACCATCTTCTGCCAATATGCAATTGTGTCCTAGTATGTTGATTATTTCTTTCAACAAAATTCTATTATCAATATAATCATCGGCAACTAAAAAGTTTAATTTTGTCATTTTCCTTTTTTTTTGTGATTAATAATTTGTTACATAGGTATTTTGCTTGTAATATTTAGATATAGTTGTCTTGTTTTCAATTGTAAGCGAATTTATTTTTTTTACCTTATTATTTTATATCTTCTCTACTTACTGGCATGGTCATACAACGTGCTCCACCTCCTCCGCGTGCAAGCTCAGTGCCTTCGATAGTTACAACATATTTTTCGTAGTTTGCTATATCTATTTTGTTTTTGATAATATCAGTTGCTTTTAATATTTCAAAGCCATTTTTATTTAAGGCTTCGATAGTGTAAACATTTCTGTTATAGCCAATTATCTTTCCTGGTGCCATTGCAAAAAAGTTAGCTCCGCTGTGCCATTGTTCTCTTTCTTGTACCCAAATATCATTTTCTCCACCACATTTAATGGTTTCTAAATCCAGTCCCAAGCTTTTTAAAGCAACAATAATATTATCTACATTTTTGATACTCACTACTTTGCCGTTGTCAATGGAAATATGAACAGTTTGAAATTTATTTTTTCTAAAAATTACGGGTTCGTACACCATGGCTTTGTTATTATCTAAAAAAGTAAAAACCATGTCGAGATGTATAAACGACTCAGGGCTTTCTGGCAATTCTTGCACAATTATATGGTGCTTGTTGCTAAATTCTTTAATTCTATCAATGATAAAATCAATGCCTTGAGTAGTTGTTCTGCTGCTCATGCCTATCAAAAGGATGTCGTTGCGAGCCACCAAAATATCTCCACCTTCCATGCTTATTTGCGACGAAAAATTTTTATATTTCAGAGGATTGATACTTTTAGTTGAAAAATTTGGGTTGTAGTCGAAAATGGCTTCCATAATTAAAGCTTCTCTTTCTCTAATTTTGCTTGCCATTTTTGAGATAAATACACGGTTTCCTATCGAAACAGAAGCATCGCGTGTGAAGAAGAAATTGTGCAAAGGTTGCAAAGCAAAACGTTGCTTGTTCATAAAATTAGTGAGCGAATTTTTTCGTATTTCTACACCTTCTATTAGCAATCGGGCAAGTTCTATATTATTGGTATTCAGTAGTTCATCTTCAATTTCGGGAATGTTTTCATTTTTGCAAATATTTTTTATCAAATCGGATTTTACTTTTTCATTTTTTAAAATATCGGAAAGAAGCGTGTTTACTTTAAAAACAGTAGTGTGTTTCTCCAAAATTTGTTCAAATTGTTCGTATTCTTTTTTTGCAACAGCTAAGTTTAGGATATCGCTATACAACGCTCTTTCAGCATTTTGTGGGTTCATGTTTTCAATTTCTTGCCCCATCGAATGCAAAATGACTCCTTCTAATTTTCCGATTTCCGAGTTTATATTTATATTCATAATTTCACTTAAAAAATACTTGAAAAATACCTAAAAACTATTTTTTTCTTGATTATCTTATTCAAAAAGAGATTTTTCAACAAAACGTTTATAATCGTCCATAGCTCTCATTATTACATCTTTAGCTTCTTCTTTGTTATAAATGTGTGTTATTTCGCATTTACTTTTTGCACCTGGCATATCTTTGTATGTCAAAAAATAATGTTTTAGTCTATCTACAATTCTTTCAGGCACTTCGGTGATGTCTTTGTACTGCTCGTAAAGTGCATCGCCATACAAAACGGCAATAATTTTGTCGTCGGCTTCGTTGCCATCGAGCATTCTAAAACCACCAATTGGCATGGCTTTTACAATAATATCGCCATGTGTAATTTCTTTTTCTGTGAGCACCAACACGTCGAGCGGGTCGTTATCGCCAACAATTTCGGGTCTTCCTAATATTTGCCTACCAAGTTCAGCCACATTGTCGTTGCAATAAGTTTGTGGAATAAAGCCATAAAGTGCAGGCACAATGTTTGAAAACTTTTGAGGTCTGTCAATTTTTAAATAGCCGGTTTCTTTGTCCACCTCATATTTTACTGTATCGCTTGGCACCATTTCTATAAAAGTAGTTAACACATCTGGCGCACCTGTTCCAATGTCTATACCATGCCAAGGGTGCGATTTGTATCTCAAACCTAGTAATTTACCTATCGGGTCTATTGATTTATTTAGTTTTTTCACGTTGCTTAATTTTAAATTGTTATAAAAAAATAGCTTATATTTTAGACAAACATTTTGCAAATATAAATGAAATAATGAAAAATTCCGAATTTATTTAGTTGTTTGTTGTAGAATATTTACTATTTTTCTTATTTCATTAAAAAAAAGGGAAAGATTATTTTATCATTAATTTTTTATATTGGTAAATTGTGCGTACTTATGCCTTTTTTAAGAATTATAAAAATGATATTTTTTTACTAGAATTTTACCCCAAAATTTCGAAACTAACGAAAATGAATATAGCTTTATTAGGTTTTATGGGTGCCGGAAAGACAATTATAGGAACGCTTTTGGCAGAGTTGATGGATTACCAATTTATTGATTTAGACCGATATATAGAAAATAGATTTAAGACATCTGTTGCCGATATTTTTGCAACAAAAGGCGAAAGTGGTTTTCGCGATTTTGAAAAAACGGCATTAACACAAGTGTTGCGTTATAAAAATGTGGTGGTAGCTACCGGTGGCGGAACTCCTTGTTTTTTCGACAATATAGAGCAAATTAATCAGAGCGCAACAAGTATTTATTTGCAGTTTTCGCCCGAAATTTTGGCTACACGAATCCGTTTCGATACCACCGGAAAACGTCCTTTAGTTAAGGAGCAAACTTTTGAAGAACTTGTTGAATTTACACGAATAAAGTTAGAGCAGCGCGAAAGTTATTATATGCAAGCGCATATAACTGTTTCTTTACCCGTAGCAACGCCTTATGAAATAGCTGATTTATTATTTCGAAAAATACAAACTCAGCGTTGAATGAAAATGAAATATAGTTGGATTGTTTTGTTTTTATTTCTGGTTGAAGTATCTATGGCACAAAATTTTAAACAGTCGCAATTAAATTATTTGCGAGTAAAAGAAGCTTATGCCGAAAAAGAACAATTTCTATTAAATTTGTATAAAAGCAAAGGCTTTTTGTCGCTTAAAAATGAACTTTTTTTGCGAGCATTTAAAAAGGAAGAAATTCTCGAAATTTGGGCTAAGAATTTGAAAACTAATAAATTTGAATTATTAGTAACTTACAAGTTTTGTGCAAATTCGGGTGTATTGGGTCCAAAACGAAAGGAAGGTGATTTACAAATACCCGAAGGATTTTATTACATCAATTTATTTCATCCTTCGAGTGCTTATCATTTAGGGCTAAAAATTAATTACCCTAACGAATCGGATAAAATTTTATCGGACAAAAAACGACCAGGAAGTGATATTTTAATACATGGCAATTGTTGCACAATTGGCTGTATTCCAATTACTGACGATAAAATAAAAGAACTTTACATTCTTTGTGTAGAAGCAAAAAATGCTGGACAAGAAAAAATTCCGGTACATATTTTTCCTTGTCGCTTAGATGCTGCTAATTATAATGGACTAATTTCAGAATTTAATTTTGATACTAAAAAACTTGAATTTTGGAAGAATTTGAAGCCTATTTATGATTTCTTTGTAGAAAATAGCCAAATACCGCAAGTAAAAGTTGATAATTTTGGCAAATATTTTATTCAAAAATAATTCTTTTTGTAGAAAGGGTTTAAATATTCTAAGTTTATTTGATTTGTTCAATTTTTTATCTATTTTTGTACGCATATAAATTATAAAATAGTATTAACTCAAATAATAAAATATTGGAATTTCACTATTTATTTAAAGGAATACTAATCGGACTTTCAGTGTCGGCACCCATGGGACCAATGGGCGCAATGGTTATTCAACGAACTATCCACAAAGGTTTGCCTTCTGGGCTTGCATCGGGTGGCGGAGTTGCGATGGGAGATACCATTTACGCATTAATAGCTGGTTTTGGGCTTACCTTTATTTCAGGTTTTTTAGATACCCACCAATTTTATTTTAGACTAATAGGTGGCTTAATATTGCTATTTATGGGTTATAAAATGTATAATCCATCTCAAATTCAATTAATTAAAGAAAAACGACACAAGCATAATAATTTATTTACCGACTTTTTATCGCTTCTGCTTCTTACTGTTTCTAATCCTTTTACAGTATTAATTTTTGGAGCTGCTTTTGCTGGCTTAAATGTTTTTTCTACAACACAAAATATGACCACTTTAGTTGTTTCAGGAATTTTTTTAGGTGCCCTCATTTGGTGGCTAATACTTGGATTTTTGATAGATACATTGAAGGCAAAATTGAACATAAAATTTATCATGGTAATAAATAAGATAACCGGTATTTTAGTTATATTGGTAGGTTTAATTGCTTTGTTTAGTGTTTTTTCTTTAGATTGAAAATCGTAGCCCTAGCTAAGAGCATAACTTGAGTGGTAATCGAAATTCTAAAAAAACGAAATTACTCATTTTTTTTCTTGCCTTATCTTAAAAAATAGAAAATTAATTTATTTTCTAAAAAAAAGAAATTTTTCAATAAAAGACTTTTTTATCTGAAATTATTTTTTTAGCTTTGCAGCATCAAAATTTACAAAATACGTTTGCAATGAAAATAATTTTGAACAATAAAGATGAAGTATTCGAGGCTGAAAGTTTATCGATTGCTGACATTATTAAAATAAAAAATTATACATTCAGATTGCTTGTTACAAAGCTTAATGATAAGCTAGTAAAGCAAAACGATAGAGCCACAACTTATGCAAAGGAGGGCGATAATGTGCTTGTTTTACATTTAATTAGCGGTGGATAGTTTTTGTTGAAATTATTTTGTAAATTTGAAAAAAAAACAAATTTTTATCCAGAAAAACATTTTAAAATTTAAGAACAATGACAAAAAATAATTCAAAAGTTACTTTCAAAGGTGGTTATATAACTTTGGTAGGAAATGAAATAAATGTAGGTGATGTAGCACCCGATTTTACAGTACTTGGCGGAGGTTTAGCTCCTGTTAAATTATCAGATTACAAAGGAAAAGTAGTAATTTTATCGGTTTACCCATCAATTGATACACCTGTTTGTGCTGCTCAAAATAGAACTTTCAACAAAGAAGCTGCTTCGCTTAGCGACGAAATTGCAATTTTAGGAATTTCAAACGATTTACCATTTGCTCAATCGCGTTTTTGCGCAGCTGAAGGAATTGACAAAGTTGTGTCAGCTTCTGATTATAGAGACCTCGATTTTTCGCATAAATACGGCTTTTTGATTGAAGAATTGCGACTTTTGGCTCGTGGAACTGTGGTTATCGACAAAGAAGGAATTGTGCGCCACGTGGAATATGTTGCTGAAGCTACTCACGAACCAAATTATGAAACAGCACTTGCTGTTGCAAAAGAGTTTGTTTAGTAAATTTATTTATAGATAGTTACAAAAAGCTGTTTCTCTAAAAAGAGAACAGCTTTTTTTGTATCAGCTATTTTTTCAGGGTTTTATTCAGTAAATTCAATCACATACGCAGAAACCGTAACATTGTATTTTCGGTAGAACGGCAAAAATGTGTGAGTAAGCTCAACTGTTTCATTTATAACAGCTTTTGAGCTGCCAATTAAATTTGCTTTTTCGAGCATTTTTGTTCGGGCTTCTTCTATCAATGCTTTTTTTGTAAATGCGCCAATTCCAAACACGTAATTAGCTTCAGCTTCACCTTTTACGCTACTTACTATTTTAAAATTTTTCTTTGAAAGCACCACTTCCGTAGTGTGCTCATTGGTATTGTAGGTTAATCCGTTATGAATGCTACAACTACTTAAAAAAGAGATGATTATAAATATTGCAATGGTTGTTTTTTTCATAATTTGTTTTCGTAAAATAATTTATTCAATTTTTTTTTTTTGTAAAATAGTGATTTAGCAATTTGTTCTTAGAATAAAAAAGAAATATTTTTTTATTTTGGTTGCTACAAATTGCTTTATCAATAAGTTTTACAAAAATAATTATTTTTTATTTTTTTACAAATACCGAAAAATTAGTATTTTTATAATTCTATAAAAAAAGATTTTTTTTTTTGAAAATTTGTAAAATTCTAATATTTGTTGTAAATTGTATCTTTGAAAAAAATGCGAAAAACGACCTTTTTTGTCGATAAATTTCTATAAAATAACATATTATGAAAAACAAAAACTTTTTAAAAACTATTATTGGGCTTTCACTCATTACACTTGCGTTCATATTGTTGCCCACATGTAAATCGGGAACGGAAATTAATGCCAACAAGGCTGGTTTTCGGCAATACATAACTGCTTATACAGCAGGGATTATTTCAAAAGAATCGGTTATAAAAATCAAATTAATTAGTGATTTTGCAAAAAAGATAAAAAAAACGGATAAAGCATTAAGTTCGCTTTTTTCATTTTCTCCTTCTATCGATGGAAAAGCTTATTGGTCAGATGATAACACCATTGAATTTAAGCCAGAAAAGAGTTTAAAATCGGGTGAAAAATATATTGTAGAATTTAATTTAGGCAAATTGGCAAAAGTTCCTGACGATTTGAGCGAATTTATTTTTGATTTTGAAACAATACGACAAAATTTTGATGTAGAATTTGATGAAATTCAGACTACCGATTTGAAAAAATTCGCTAGCCAAAAGGTAGTCGGAACTCTTAGAACTGCTGATAGTGAGAAGATTGAGAATATAAAAAAAATGATTACTGCCCAGCAAAATGGGAAAGAATTGAAAATAGATTGGGAATCGGACGGAACAAATCATCGTTTTGAAATAGACAATGTTAAGCGCGATGAGAAAAAATCGACGTTGAAAGTGGCTTGGGACGGCGAAAAAATAGAAATTGACAATAAAGGCGAAACTACAATTAAAGTTCCAAGTTTAAGTGAGTTCAAAGTGCTGTTTACTAAGCTTGTAAACCAACCCGAACAGTATGTTTTTGTGCAATTTTCTGACCCTCTCGACCAAAATCAAGATTTGGAAGGATTAGTAAAAATACAAGGTATTGATTATGTACGAACTATTGTAGATGGAAATACACTTAGAGTTTACCCAAACAACAGATTAGAAGGAGAATACAAGCTCGAAATAACCAAAGGAGTTCAAAATGTTTTGGGCAAACAATTACAAGAATACTTTAGCCAAATGATTTCGTTTCAAGAGCTAAAACCTGCCGTTCAGTTGGTTGGGAAAGGTTCTATTTTGCCATCTTCCACCAACGGATTGGTATTTCCATTTGAAGCGGTTAATTTGAAAGCTGTTGATGTTCAGATTATTAAAATTTTCGAATCGAATGTTACACAGTTTTTGCAAGTCAATAATTTTGAGGGCAGTTATCAGTTGGAAAGAGTAGGAAAGCCTATTTTGCGCAAAACAATAAAGCTCGATGACAAAGGAGTAACCGATTTTAATAAATGGAATCGTTTTTCGTTGGATTTGAACGAATTAATAGAAACAGAACCTGGCGCAATTTATCGAATTTCTATCGGTTTTAGAAAAAAACACGCCATTTATTCGTGTGGCGATGCAGAAGCTGAAAATGCTGATAATGAAGATAATATGACAAGTTTTGACGAAGAATGGGATCCAAAAGATGATTCAGAATCTTCGTATTGGGATATGTACACCGAGGAATATTATTACGACGATTATTATTACGAAGACTACGATGCTTATTGGCAAAATCGTGAAAATCCTTGTCATGACGCATTTTACGGAAAACATAGGAGCGTAACGCAAAATATTATTGCTTCAAATTTGGGATTGATTTCAAAAATGGGAAACAATGGCGACTTGAGTGTTTTTGTTACCGATATGCGAACTACCGAACCTTTGTCCGAAATTGAAGTAGATGTGCTTGATTATCAAAACCAAGTTTTAGCAACTACAAAAACAAATGCCGAAGGAAAAGCTGAATTTAAAAAATTGGATAAGCCTTATTTTGTGATTGCTAAAAATGGAAAAGAACGCGGATATTTGAAAATTAATGACGGTAATTCATTGTCGTTAAGTAAGTTCGATGTAAGTGGTGTTGAAATAAAAGATGGCGTAAAAGGTTTTATTTATGGTGAGCGAGGCGTTTGGCGACCAGGCGATTCTATTTATGTAACATTTATTTTGCAAGAAGAAACCAAATTGCCAGACAAGCACCCAGTTGTTTTTGAATTGCACGACTCTCGTTCGCAACTAGTTACGCGAATCATAGAAAAGAAAAACGAAACGGGTTTTTATACATTCAAAGTAAAAACTTCAGATGATGCGCCAACTGGAAATTGGGACGCAACTGTGAAAGTAGGAGGTTCAAGTTTTTATCAGCAAATAAAAATAGAAACTGTAAAGCCTAACCGTTTGAAAATCAAGCTTGAACTTGAAGGAAAGCAACTTGTTGCCGGAAATACTCAAAATGTGAATATGAATGTGAAATGGTTGCATGGTGCTGTGGCTAAAAACTTGAAAACCAAAGTAGATGTAACACTTTCTAAAACACAAACAACTTTTACGAAATATCCTGAATTTGTTTTCGATGACCCAACAAAATATTTTGAATCGGAAAGTGAAGTTGTTTTTGAGGATAATATCGATGAAAATGGCGAAGCTTCTTTTATTCCAGCCATTGAAGCGGGCGAAAATGCTCCCGGAAAACTGAAAGCTACTTTCGTAACTCGTGTTTTTGAAAAAGGCGGCGATTTTAGCATCGACCAACAAACGGTAGATTTTTCTCCGTTCCAATCGTACGTGGGGTTAAAATTGCCCAAAGGCGATAAAACGCGAGGAATGTTGCTCACTGACAAAGCGCATAAGGTTGAAGCAGTGGTAGTTTCGCCCGAAGGTAAAATTTTGAGCGAAGAGCACGAACTCGAATTTTCGTTTTATAAATTGGATTGGCGTTGGTGGTGGGACAAATCGAGTTCCGATTTAGCTAACTATATATCAAGCGATTACGCCAATCCGCTCAAAAAGAATGTCGTTAAAAGTAAAGGCGGAAAAGCCGATTGGTCGATTCAAATTAACGAACCTGATTGGGGACGTTACTTGGTGAGAGTTAAGGACTTAACCAGTGGACATTCGAGCGCAAAAGTAGTTTATATCGACTGGCCCGGCTGGGCTGGAAGGCAACAAAATGATGGAAATGGTGCTACAATGCTCAATTTTTCATCTGACAAAACCACTTATAAATCGGGCGAAGAGATAAAATTGACGATTCCTTCTACCGAAGGTGCACGCGCCTTGATAAGCATTGAAAATGGAAGTCGTGTTTTGGAAAGTTTTTGGGTAAAAACTCAGAAAAATCAAACCGAGTTTAAATTCAAGGCTCGCAAAGAAATGGCACCCAATATTTATGTGCATGTAACAATGCTTCAGCCTCATGCTCAAACAGTTAATGATTTACCAATCAGGCTTTATGGTATAATTCCTATTTCGATAGAAGACCCTGAAACTAAATTGGAGCCGCAAATTTTGATGGCAAAAGAACTGGAAGCAGAAAAGGAATTTACGGTAACTGTTTCTGAAAAAGACAATAAACCAATGACTTACACATTGGCAGTTGTAGATGAAGGTTTGTTGGATTTGACTCGTTTCAAAACTCCAGACCCGTGGAATACGTTTTATGCACGCGAAGCTATTGGCGTAAAGACTTGGGATATATACGATTGGGTAATTGGTGCTTTTGGAAACCAAATTTCGCATCTGATTTCGATTGGTGGTGATGATAGCGAAAATAAAGCGAAAAATAAAAAAGCAAATCGTTTTGTGCCTGTTGTTAAATTTTTAGGACCATTTACACTAAAAGGTGGCAAAAAAACGCATAAAATTATGATGCCTCGCTACGTTGGTTCGGTAAGAACGATGGTAATAGCCGGAAATAATGGAGCTTACGGAAGTGCCGAAACAACTACTGCTGTAACAAAACCGGTAATGGTTATTGGAACTTTGCCGCGCGTGTTGGGTACAGGTGAAAAATTGAAACTTCCTGTAAATGTGTTTGTTATGAAAGACAACATCAAATC
>JAIFNL010000049.1:0-72082 GCA_020047755.1 Bacteroidota bacterium | reverse complement strand
AAAAAAACGATTTCGTTTGCTAAAAAAGGCGAAGAAATAGTTGAATTTGATATTAATTCGCTTACAAGTGAAGGAATTGCAACGGTTGAAATTATCGCCACTTCTGGAAATAATAAATCGACTTATGAAATAGAGCTTGATGTTCGGAACCCAAATCCATTGGTGAACAATGTAAAATCGAAAATTTTGAAAGCTGGTGAAACTTGGACTGTCGATTATTCGCCAATAGGTGTGAAAGGAACTAATACTCAAACTATTGAAGTGGCTTCAATTCCTCCAATTAACTTAGAAAAGCGGATAAAAGAATTGATTCAATATCCTTATGGTTGTGTAGAACAAACCACGTCGTCTGTTTTTCCACAACTCTACTTGTCTGAATTTGTGAAACTTGACGAAAAGCGCAACCAAGATATTGAGCGAAATATAAAAGACGGGATAAAACGTTTGGCGCAATTTCAACATTACAGCGGCGGCTTAGGTTATTGGCAAAATAGCAACGATGTGGACGATTGGGGAACTTGCTATGCCGGACATTTTATGATTGAAGCACAGAAAAAAGGCTATACTTTGCCTAATGGATTCCTTGACAAATGGTTGAAATACCAGCGAAAAATAGCTCAAAACTGGGTTGATGCCGGAAATCGTTCGCAGTTTATGCAAGCTTATAGGCTTTATACTCTGGCACTTTCGGGAAATCCAGAACGCGGTGCAATGAACCGTTTGCGTGAAAGTAAAAATTTGAGCAACGAAACAAAATGGCGTTTGGCGGCTGCATTTATACTTTCTGGAAAAAAACAAATAGGCGAAACTTTGGTGGCAGGTGCTAGCAAAACAGTAGCTAACTATAACGAAATGAGCTATACTTATGGTTCTGACGAGCGCGACAAAGCGATGATTTTGGAAACTCTTGTTTTGTTGGGCAAAGCAACTGATGCTTTCGATATTTTGAAAGCACTTTCAGCCGAACTTAGTTCCGATAGGTGGTTGAGCACTCAAACGACCGCTTACTCGCTTTACGCTATTGCACATTATGTGCAGAAAAATAAAGTTGGTTCGCAGTTAACTTATTCATATATAGTTAATTCTGAAAAGGAAAAAGCGGTAACTGAAAGTAAAAATATTTCGTCGGTAAAATTGGCAACCAATGAAAGTGCAAACCAAAAATTGACAATAAAAAACACAAGTGGCGGTATTTTGTACGTTAGTTTGTTGCAATCCGGAATCCCTGAAGTTGGCACCGAAACATCGGGCGAAAGCAAACTCAACATGAGTGTAGTTTACCGAGGACTGGAAGGCGATGTGCTCGACATAAGTTCGTTAGTGCAAGGAACAGAGATAATTGCAGAAGTAAGCGTGAAAAATCCTACACAAATGGATTATCAAAACATAGCACTTTCGCAAATTTTCCCTTCGGGCTGGGAAATAATGAATACCCGTTTATTTAATTTCGGAAATTTAGGAGCAACTCACGTTCCTACTTACCTCGATATGCGCGACGACCGAGTTTATACTTATTTTGATTTGCCGAAAGGAGAAACCAAAATGTTTAGAATAATGTTGGTAGCCAGCTATTTAGGAACTTATTATTTGCCAGCACAATATTGTGAAGCAATGTACGATGGCACGATTTATTCTCGACAAAAAGGTAAATGGATAAGTGTTGTTTTACCAAGTGAAATTTAAACCGTTCGTATATTTTTTAACATAAGAAGATGAAGATAGAAAGCTGATAATTTTTTTATTGGCTTTCTATTTTTTTGTTTGGTTTTTGTTAAAAGCGACAAATATTAAAATGATGTACTAATGATGTAGTGTATATTTTAATAAAATCTTGTTTTTGTACAATTTAGGTGAAATAAAAGAAAAAATGATGTAGTAATTATGAAGTAAAAAAATGAGGAAATATAAAAAAAAGTTTTACTTTTGTAAAAACAAAAACAATTTTATTCATCTAAACGAAGAGTGTTTGGATTGAAAGTACATTGAAATTAGAAATTCATCTTTTTTACTAATATAAATTAAAAAACAAAAATTTAAAATGGCTAGTACAATTATTACAAGTAACAATCAATCGGCTCAAGCTTTTGATTCAAAGGCGAATTACAAGCCGGCATTAGTACTTTTAACTTCTTTATTTTTTATGTGGGGTTTCATTACCTGCCTCAATGACATTCTGATTCCGCATTTGAAGGCTCTTTTTGAGCTGAATTATACCATGATTATGCTCATTCAGTTTACTTTTTTTGGCGCATATTTTCTTATGTCGTTGCCAGCGGGCGTTATTGTTGGCAAAATTGGCTATAAAAATGGAATTATTTTGGGCTTGGTAATTACCGCAATAGGAGCGTTGATGTTTTTACCAGCTTCGATGTATATTAGCTATGTATTTTTTCTAAGTGGTTTTTTTGTATTGGCTTCGGGAATAACAGTTTTGCAAGTAGCTGCTAATCCGTATGTTGCTATTTTGGGAACTCCCGAAACTGCTTCTAGTCGTTTGAACTTAACTCAAGCCTTGAACTCATTTGGTACTACGGTTGCGCCCGTTTTTGGAGCATTTTTAATTTTATCGGACAATGTAGAGGGCGAAACGTTAGATGCAGCTCAACATGCTGCTGCTGTGCAAGTTCCCTATTTAGCCATAGCCGGTGTTTTGTTTGCAATTGCAGCCGTTTTTGTTTTTGCAAAGATGCCAGTTATTGCCGACTCAAAGTCAGAAAAAATAGAAACTAAAGAAATTTCGGGAAGCGCTTGGCAGTATAAACATTTGGTTTTAGGTGCTTTAGCTATTTTTGTGTATGTGGGAGCCGAGGTTTCGATAGGAAGTTTTATGATTAATTTCTTTTCCGAAGATTCCATTGCAGGGCTTACAGAGGCTGACGCTGCAAAATATGTAGCTCTTTATTGGGGAGGTGCAATGGTAGGACGTTTTTTTGGCGCAACTTCGATGTCGAACACAACTTCGAGCAATAAATTTCTATTTTCGGCAATTATTGCTGTTTTCTCAATTTTATTAGCTTGGTATTTAACTTCCGAAATTCAATTAGCATTTACATTCTTTGCTTTTGTGGTTTTAAATTTTGTAGCTATTATGATTGGCAAAAATAAACCGGCACGTACTTTGGCAGTTTTTGCACTTGCAGCTACTATTTTGGTAACAATTACCGTATTTAGCACAGGGTTGTTTGCAATGTGGACTTTGATTGCGGTTGGACTTTTCAACTCTATCATGTTTCCAACTATTTTCACACTTGCCATCGACGGGCTTGGCAAACACACAAGCCAAGGCTCTGGAATTTTGGTAATGGCAATTGTGGGCGGTGCTCTTATTCCTTTATTGATGGGTGCAATGGCTGATGCTATTGGAGTTCATACAGCATTCATTATCACAGTATTGTGCTATGCTTACATTGCGTATTACGGATTTAAAGGCTATATAAATAAAAATGTACAAGCAGAAATTTAATCTTAATTTTTGTATATTTTATTAAATTAAAAAGCTTATAATCAGATGATTATAAGCTTTTTGTTTTTTTTGAAATTATTTTAATTTTTTCAAAATTCTTACACTATTTCCTATTCCTAAATATTCCATTTCATCGAATTGGAAACGACTTATGAAAATTCCACGTCCGTGAAGTTTTTCAGCTCTATCATTTAGTAGTGGATTTTGGACTTTATTCCAGTCAAAACCATTTCCTTGGTCAGTAATTATCCATTGGCAAAATTCGGTATTGAGTTTGAAATCAATTTTTACAGTTCTTTGTGCTATTTCTGGGTCGCTAAGTCGTTCATTTACAAGTTCTGGAAGTCTATCTTCTTCGAGAGCGTCACTTTTTTCGGCATAGCTGATGTTTAAATTTCCATGCTCTACTGCATTGGTAACTAGCTCAGCTATACCTAGTTCTATGCCAATTCGTTCCGAATCTTCAAAACTTTCGCGAATGTATTGCATTAAGTAATCTACAATAATTGGAACAGAGCGCATATCGGATTTAAAATATTTGATAAACTCCAGTTTTTCAGTAGTTTGAATCAAATTATCAAAAACCGTGTGCTGCTCAATAATTGCTTTGTATTTATTGAGAAGGCTAAGTAAATTGTCAGGATAAACAGGTTTTTTAAGATAGTTATTGGCACCAAGCTCTAAGGCTCTTATTGCATAATCTTCTGATTCAAAAGCAGTTGCCATGATAACTATGGCGTCTGAATTGTCTGCTCTTATTTTTTCTAAAAATTGTAAGCCATCCATTTCCGGCATTTGTATGTCGCAAATGATAACGTCAGGGTCAAATTGTTTGTAAAAATCGTAGCCAATTCTTCCATTTTCAACAGCTTCGCAAATGAAACCTTGACGTTCTACTATATTTTGAAAATATTTTCGAGAAAAAGTATCGTCTTCAAGAATTAGTACTTTCATTGTTTTGCTAGCTGCATCCATATTTAACAGTTATCGGTTAAGGCTTCATTAACGTTTTGATTCATAGTTTATTAAGTAAAAATTGAAAAATAGTATGATGCTTATTTTATCTACTTTTGCTTAAATAATCATATTGAGTTTTGTTTATTTTATTTATTTGAAAAAGAGCATTTTAAATAAATAAATTTTAGATTAATCTTATTTCTAATAAGATTGTTTTATCTATTTTATTTTGTAAAAATATTAAATTCTTTTAAATTTTAAAATTATTTCCGTTTTGTTTTCATTTTTTTTTAGTTAATTTTTTTTTTTTTTGACTCTGTATTTTTTTTAATTAAAATATAATAAAAAAAATAATGGTTTTTAACGGGAAAAGATGTATTTTTACTTACTTTTTTTATGCAATTCTGATTATTTTAATGTATTGTTTTTTAAGTAATTGCAAGTTTATTTTAATATTCAGAAAAAGATTTTTTCAACAAAATTAGATATAAAATGATAAAGAATCTGAGTTTAGTGGCTAAGCAAGTATTAGGTTTTGGCTTGATTTTGGCTATTATGTTGGGCGTTAATATTTTTTCGCTTGTAAAACTCTCGCAATTAAAGCAAGATGTAGATGATGTTACAAAACTTTGGCTTCCTAGCGTAATTGCTGTGAGTGAGATAAATACAGAATCTTCGGCACTTCGTATTTCGGAACTTCAACATGCTTTTAGTGGTGGTGAAGAAGAAATGTTGGTATTTGAGCAATTAATGGAAAATACAAAAAAACATATCAATGAAGTTAAAACAAACTACGAATCTCTTTTAAGTACCGAAAAAGAACGCGAACTTTTCCGAAAAATTAGCAATAAATGGCAACGTTATACAGAGTTAAACAATGAATTTATCCAACTTTCGCGCAATAGAATGAAGGAGGAAGCGGTTTTTTTGCTCAATGATGAAGCTTTGCAGCTATTTAATGATTTAACGCTCGATTTGAATGATTTAGTAAAATTGAATAAAAAGTATGCTTTTGATTCGGCTGAGAGAGCTAATAATACTTATAATTCAACACGTTACATTATTTTTACGCTTCTTGCATCTACCATTCTTATTTCTATTATAATTAGTATTGTTTTGGTTCGTGCTATAATAAAGCCAATTCAATTGCTCGAAAAAGGAGTAAAAAGTGTGGCAGAAGGAAACGATTCGTTTGAACTTCAGATTTTTAATAAAGATGAAATTGGAAATTTGGCTCAGTCGTTCAATAAAATGACCAAGGCTTTGCGAAAGGCAAGGCAAGAAAATCAGTTGCAGGATTGGATAAAGTCGGGTCAAAATCAGCTCAATGAAATTATGCGTGGAGACTTAGATTTGTCGGCACTTTCGCGTAATGTAATTACTTTTTTGGCTCAATATATTTCGGCGCAAATAGGTGCTCTTTATGTTTGGAATGAAGATGAAAAAGTGTTGAAATTGCAGGGAACTTATGCGTTTTCGAGCCGTAAATACTTGGGCGACAGCATAAAACTTGGTGAAGGAATAGTAGGGCAAGCCGCTATGGAAAAGCAAATTATAAGCATTACAAATATTCCTGAGGGTTATATCGAAATTAATTCGGCTTTGGGAAGTATTCCGCCCAAAAACGTAGTTGCTGTTCCATTTTTGTTTGAAAATCAGCTTGTTGGTGTTATTGAATTTGGCAGTTTGCAGCCAATCAACCAACGCGAAATGGATTTGTTTGAAATTATAATGAAAAATATTGCAATGGGCTTTAATTCAGCAATTTCGAGAAATAAAATCCGTTATTTGCTCGAAGAATCGCAAATACAAGCCAAAGAACTTCAAAAACAACAAATGCGTTTGAAAAAATCGAACGAAGAGCTTGAAGAACAGACACTTGCATTGAAAGAATCAGAGTCGGCATTGCAAGCACAACGCGAAGAGCTGCAAACAACAAACGAGGAACTTGAAGAAAAAACGAATTACCTTGAAAAGCATAAAAAAGAAATTATTATTCAAAACCAAGAACTGGAGGAAGCGCGAAATAATATTACCAAAAAAGCAAAAGAGCTTGAAATTATAAGCAAATATAAGTCTGAGTTTTTGGCAAATATGTCGCACGAATTGCGCACACCTTTAAATAGTTTGCTCATTTTGGCACGAAATTTAGCCGATAATAACTCAAATAACTTAAACGGCGAGCAGATAGAATCCGCTAAAATTATTTATAACAGTGGCAATGATTTGCTAGAATTAATTAATGATATTCTGGATTTGTCGAAAATAGAATCGGGTAAAATGAGCTTAAATTTAGACAAATTTAGGCTTCAGGATTTTGAGCGCAATGTATATTCTACTTTTAGCCACATGATTTTAGAAAAAGGATTGGAACTACAAGTTGTGCTTGATGAAAATTTGCCAGAGTATATCTTGTCCGATTATCAAAAAATTACTCAAGTGATTAAAAATTTAATGTCGAATGCCATAAAATTTACTTTAAAAGGCAAGATATTATTTTCAGTTTATGAAGAAACAAACCGCAATTTATTTACAATTCCTAGTTTAAAAGAAGCTAAAAAAGTAATCGCTTTTTCGGTAAAAGATACTGGAATAGGAATAAAAGAAGACAAGTTAATAGCTGTATTTGAGGCATTTCAGCAAGCCGATGGAAGCACTTCGCGAAAATTTGGCGGTACTGGTTTAGGTTTGTCTATTTCTCGGCAACTGGTACTTCTCTTAGGTGGCGAGATAAAATTGAAGAGCGAATATGGCACTGGCAGCGAATTTACGTTTTATATTCCTACGAAGCTGCATCATCAAGCCAATGATTTGAATATAAAGGAATTAAATACTGAAAAAGAAGAACGAAAGCAAAAATCACTAGATGCTTTTCTTACAACAAAAAATAATTTTAAGGCAATTCTTACCACAAATTTTGATGATAGAGCAAAAATAAATAAAACAGATAAAATTATTTTAGCAATTGAAAGCGACATTTCGTTTTCTAAAACGTTACACAAAATGTGCAGCGAAAAAGGATTCAAATTTTTGTCGGCTACCTCAGGCGAAGAAGGCATTGAGCTTGCTACTAAATATATTCCTACTGCTATTATTTTGGATATGAAATTGCCAGAAATATCAGGGATAGAGGTTCTTGAAATATTGAAAGAGAAAAAAATAACAAGGCATATTCCTATTCATATTATTTCAAATGAAGAAGATGAAAGTGATGTACTAAAGCGCGGAGCGGTTGGTTTAATATCTAAGCCTATTAGTTCTGAAAAACTTGATAATGCTTTCAATACTCTTGAAAATGTGATAAATAAAAAAATAAAAGACTTGCTCATTGTAGAAGACAACAGCGATTTGAGAAAATCGATTGTAAGGCTTATAAAAAGTAATGACGTAAATTGTACCGAAGCAGCATCGGGAAAAGAAGCGATTGATTTGATAAGAAATACCAAATTTGATTGTGTTGTTCTTGATTTGGGATTACCCGATATGCAAGGTACTGAGCTATTAAATTCACTTTCGAGCGAGCAGGATATAAAAATTCCTCCGGTAATTGTATATACCGGAAAAGAGCTTTCAAAAGAGGAACATGCACAACTGAAAAAATATTCAGATTCTATTATCATCAAAGGAGTGAAGTCCGAAGAAAGACTTTTGGACGAAACAGCATTGTTTCTTCACCGCGTAATTGATGATTTGCCCGACCACATGCAAAAAATAATTACCAACATTCATACAACGAAAGACGATATTTTTAAGGACAAAAAAATAATGATAGTAGATGATGATATGCGCAATGTATTTGCCTTATCTAAAATACTGAAAGAAAAAGGATTACGGATTATCAAAGCAGAAGATGGCAAAAAAGCTTTGCAGTTGCTTGACCAAAATAAAGACACAAAACTGATATTGATGGACATAATGATGCCCGTAATGGACGGCTACACAGCAATAAAAGAAATTCGGAAATTGAAAGAATATCTAAAATTGCCAATTATTGCGCTTACAGCAAAAGCAATGAAGGAAGATAGAGAAAAATGTATGGCTGCTGGTGCGACAGATTATTTGTCGAAACCTGTTGATGTTGAGCGATTAATATCATTAATTAGAGTTTGGCTTTATAGCTAATTTTTTATTATTTTAGGTAAAATTAATTGTAAAAATGAATACAAAATTTCAATTTGCATTTGTTACAAGCCTCATTTCCTTGGCTATAACACTTCCATTGGTATGGATTGTAGCAGCTAGTATATATAAATTTTTAGATGAGAATATAGATAATCGTATAAAAATACAAACCGATAAAATAGTTTACGAACTCTATTCTAAGTTGGAAAAAGCGAGTCAAACGGCAAATTCTGTTGCTCATTCTCTTTTGGCTCTCAAGCAAAACCAGATGGCTTATCCTCATTTAGTTTCTGGGATTTTGCGTTCCAATATCGTTTCAAGTCCTGAAATTTTTGGGATATGGACTGTTTGGGAACCAAATGCTTGGGATACTCCTCACGACAGTTTGCTGATTAATAATTTAGCTCTTTATTGGAATAAGTTAAACGGTAAAATTTCACTTGACACACTTGTAAGCTTTAATGATCCTATTTTAGGGCAGTATTATTTAGAGCCTAAAAAGAATAGGAAATTAACTATTTTACCACCAACAAGTTATAGCATTGGAAAAAAACAAATAATCCTTTCTAGTATTGTTTCGCCAATTATTTTGAATAATGATTTCCAGGCAGTAGTAGGAGTTGACTTTAATTACGATTTTTTTCAATCTACACTTACAAAATATAGTAATTACACCTCTTCAAACATGGCTATTTATAGCAGCGATGGTAGGATATTGGCGCATACCGATAGAGCGAAAATTGGTAAATTAATAACAAATGACGAAAATGATTTTTTTTATAACGAATTTGATTTTCTTTCTAAGGCATTGAAAGAGAAGAAAAAATTGAAAACCAGTCTTTATTTAAAACAGCGAAATGAACGAGTAACTGTTTATCTTACGCCTATTGAAGTTCCAAATTTAACAACTCATTTTTCAATTCTTGTTAGTGAACAAAATGATAAATTATATGCTGATAAGCAAAATTTGAAAAGTAAAATTCTTTTCTTTTTTATTTTAGGAACAATCCTTTTTTATGCTACTATTTTACTTTATATCAATTATTTATTGAAGCCTTTTTACCTTGCAGTTGAATATATTTTGAGCATTGCAAGTGATAATAAAATAGTAGTAATTAAAACAAAGTATAAAAAATTAAAAGATATTAGAGGAAAGCTATTTAGAAGTATAGAATTTACGCATCGTAGCATAAAAGAAAAAGAGCATACAATAGAGGAACAAAATTCAATAGCTGAATGGATTAGGGTAGGGCAGAGCAAGCTTTACGATTCGATGCGTGGTATTTTTTCGATAAAAGATATGTCAGAAAATATATTGTTTTTCTTGTGTAAATATCTTGGTATTCAAATAGGAGCACTTTATTTGCATTACGAAAAAACAAAATATCTAAAGCTTTCGGCAGCATATTCACTTACTTACGATGACAACATTAATAATTACATAAATATTGGCGAAGGACTTGTAGGTCAAGCTGCACTAGATAATAAAATTGTTTCTATCGAAAACATAGAAAATCAATATTTTTATAGTAGTTCTTCCACACTTAAAATTTTACCCAAAAACTTAATTATTTTACCTTTTTCATTGAACAAAAAAGTGATAGGAGTTTTAGAATTTGGTAGTTATGAAGTAATTAATGGCAAAAAATTGAAACTTTTGGAAGGAACACTTGAGAATATTGCAATTGCACTAAACTCGGTAATGATAGCAAATAAAATATCGCGTCATCGCCGAAATAAGAAATATTTGTAATTACCCAATTAATTTATTTTCTTTAACTCTATTGTTTTTTTCTAAATAATTTGAATACTAATTCCATAGCAAATGCAACACTTAAAAAAATCACTACAAAAGCAACAAACTCGAGAAAAATCTGTCCATTTTTGATACGCACAGTCAGTTCTTCTGTATCCGAAATATTAAAAAAATTGAGCACGTAAGGCATTAATAAATAGGTAAAACCAAAAGCGGCTAAAAAATAAATAACGCTAAGTGGATTGCTTTTTTTACGAGTTTTCATATTTTATCGAGGAGAAAATTTTACTTAAAATAAATAGAAACTTTGTTTATAAATAATCAGTTGAATTATCATTATTTTGAACAAAAGGCGCAATAGCTCTTTCGTATATTCCTTGTACATAAGCAATTGCCATTCCATAATTCGTAATTGGAATATCTAACTTACTAGCAGGATTTAATCGGTTGATGAGTTGTTTTCGTGTAATCATGCAGCCACCACATTGAATTACCAAGGCATATTCAGAAATATCTCTTTCGAGTTTACTTAAACCTGCAACTACGTCAAAATCAAGCTTTTTGCCTGTGAAATTTGAAATCCATCGTGGAATTTTTATGCGTCCGATATCATCGCACGACACGTGATGCGTGCACGATTCGAGCATTAAAATTCTGTCGCCGTCTTTCAGGTCGCTAATTTTGGGCGTTCCTTTCAAGTAATTATCGAAATCGCCTTTCATTCTGGCTAGCACAACACTAAATCCGGTCAATGGAATGTCTTTTGGAATGGAAGCATCGGCTTTTAAGAAAATTTGGCTATCTGTAATTGCCAATTTTGGTTTTATTCCTGTTTTTCGCAAAAAAGCATCGACTTCGCGTTCTTTTAAAACTATTGCAACTGCATCATTATCAAGTATATCTCTAATAGCTTGTATTTGAGGCAAAATTAAACGTCCGGCAGGTGCTTCAATATCTATTGGCGTGATTAGCAGCACAATATCCCCATAAGAAATTAAGCCTCCTAGCATGGTAGGTATTTTATAAGCCGATTCTGGAATTGTTTGTTTTATTAATTTTATTAAATTCTCGTAATTTTTTGGATTAAAAGTACTAAATTCAAGGACAGAATGCCCAGTTTTCATCTCCAAATCAATCAAAAATTCATTTTTAGGCTTTATTTCGTCCGATTTATTGTGAATAATAAGGTAAGGAGTATCTAAATCCTCAAAATTTTTAATTAAATCTTGCTCAAAGCTTCCAAAAGTATTTGAAACAATAACCAAAATAGCTAAATCTATAATTTTGATGGTTTCCAAAGTCTTTTCAATTCGTTGTTTGCCAAGTTCGCCTTCGTCGTCAATTCCAGCTGTATCTACAAGGATAACTGGACCAAATCCCGTAATCTCGAACGATTTTTTTACAGGGTCGGTCGTAGTGCCAGCAATGTCCGAAACAATGGCAACTCCTTGTCCGGCAAGCAAATTTATAAGTGAGCTTTTTCCATTATTTCGACGCCCGTAAATGCCTATGTGCGGTTTTATTTCTTTGCCTTTTACCATTTTTTGCCCATATTGCTTCTTTTTGCAGCTAAAACTATTTCATTTGTAAAAAATTTACAATCAAAATAGAACGCAAGCAAATCTTTTCTTAGAAAATTGAGATATTAAAATATAACTTCTGACTACATATTTATTATTTTTGAAGCACATTCAGCACTAACTTTATAAAAAATATCTTCTTCTTCGCCAGCTAATTTTATCGATTTTTCATCGAAACGAATCAAATGCATACCTTTATTTTCGCCCATTAGAAAAGCATTTCCTTGTGCATCGATGCGCAAAACACTTAGTGTGAGACTTATATTTTTGATGTGCTGAAAAATGTCAGAAATTTTGTCGGAATTGTCATACTCAGTTTCAATTTCTTGCACTACGCGAGCAATTCCACGTTTTTTGTCCGTAATTTTAGGCTCTCCAAGCAATTTTATTTCTCTAAATTTCCAATTTTCTGAAAGTTTCAAATCGGTAATTAAACCTCCTTGAGTTTCATCTTTGCCTATAATTTCAGAGGCTGGAATAAAAAAAAGCCTTGTTTTTCTGTCCTTTAACTCAATAAATGGCATATCTTCTTTGCCTACACGTGCGAAAAATTCTGCTACTTGCTTAATCATAATTTTCAGTTATTTTTGATTATACTTTTAGTATTATTTCTATTAATTTAAAAATTAAATTTCATCAAAAATATAAAAAATAGAAACAATTAAAAAATCATTTTCAAAAAAAAAAGAATCGGTTTTTTTTCAGTGAAAAATTATTTTTCTTGTTTTTTTCAATTTATTGAAAAACAATTAAATAGATTAATTTTAGTTGAATGGACTTAGATTTATTTTTTATAAAAAATGGAGGTTATGATGGTTTTTGGAAAAAAACGATAGAAATAGAAAACTTTCTTTTAAAAATAAAAATATTTCGTTAAATTTGAATAAGAACCGTTCGACCGACTTGTCGGTCTGTCGGTTAGGCTGTTAGTAAATCATCGGACAGACCGGACAAGCCGGTCGAACCGATTTTGCGTTGTTTTCTTTCAAACACTATATATGATTAGCTAATTAATTAGTGTGATGGAGTGCTAATTCTAATTAATTTCCAATGACTTGATTATGAATGAAAACGCAAATTATTACCTTGAACAGTATGTTTATATTTTAGAATAGCATTTTCTATTTTAATATAAATATATATATCTTTTTTTTATAATAATATACACAAAATTTTGATTATGAAAAAAAAAATTACGCTTTTATTGTTGCTTTTTCTTGTAATAAAACCTTCTTTTGCTGATGAAGGTATGTGGATTCCTCTTTTGCTGGGAAAAAATATAGAAGATATGCAAAAAAAAGGACTAAAGCTCAGTGCCGAAGATATTTATAGTATCAATAATTCGAGCTTAAAAGATCTAGTTATGATTTTTGGTGGCGATTGTAGTGCAACTCTTATTTCTTCCGAAGGCTTGATAATTACCTCACATCAATGTAGTTACAGTGCAGTAACATTACTTAGCGAGTGCAAAACCTGCCAAGTTGATTATTTGCAAAATGGATTTTGGGCTGAATTGACTTCTTACGAACTGCCTGTTCCAGGGCTTTCCGTGCGATTTTTGGTTAGAATGGAACGAGTTACCGACCAAGTTTTGAAGGATATTCCTAAAGATGCAACAGAAGCTGAACGCAATAAAATTATAGCCCGAAAAATGGAACTTTTGGCAAATAGTGCAGTTCAAAATACTGATTACGAAGCTGTTGTGAAACCTTTTTTTTATGGAACAGAATACTATCTTTTTGTAGAAGAAGTTTTTGACGATATTCGTTTGGTGGGAGTGCCGCCACTTTCTATTGGAGCTTTTGGTGGAACAACCGACACTTGGAAATGGCCTCGTCATTCAGGCGATTTTGGGCTTTTTCGGATTTATGTAGATAGAAAAACCAACAAATCTGTGGGCTATGAAAAATTCAATATTCCTTATCAGCCCACTGATCACGCTCAAATTTCACTTAAAGGAGTCAAGGAAAATGATTTTGTGATGACTCTTGGTTTTCCTAACAAAACGGAAGTGCATGAAACTTCTTACGGGCTTGAGCTTCTGATAGATAAGCTCAATGCACACAAAGCCAATTTGCGCAAAACAAAGCTGAATATTATGAAAAGTGCGATGGATACCAGTGTAATTATTAGCCAGAAATACAACCTTAATTACTCTATTTGGGACGCTTTCTGGAAAAAAGCCATTTATCAAAATCAAGGATTAATTGATTATCAGGCAATTAATAAAAAAAAGGCGCAAGAGCTTGATTTTATGAAATGGACAAAAACAAATCCAACGACAGAGGAGGAATTTAAAAACCTGATGGATAATTATGACCAACTTTATCGTAAAATTACACAACATCGGCTTGCTTTGGAGTATATCAATGAAATTTTAGCATCTGTTGATTTACTTCGGTATGCCAAAAAACTTCAGGGACTTTTAGAAATTTCGTCGTATAATTTTCCTGTTCACGAACGAGCTTTTATTTTGGGTAGAGCCACCGGACAGCTTCGCGAAGAAGGCAAAATTATAATGAATGATTATGATGAAACAGTTGATAAACAGATATTAACGGCTTTTCTTAAATTGTACCGTGATAGTATTGACGAGTCTTTTCACCCCAAATTTTTTAAACGAATAAGAAAGGAGTTCAATGGAAATATTGATATTTTTGTCGATTCTGTTTATGCGCAATCTATGATTGCAAAACCCAAAAAACTAGGCTCTTACTTAGTGCGTTTTGACCCAGCTATAGCCGGAGAATTAAGGGATGATCCTATTTTTCAAATTTATAAGGAATTTAGTATCGAAGAATGGAAAGAAATAAGACCAGAGTATTTTGAAATTTTGGAACAGATTAACATCTTGAATCGCAAGTATATAGGTGGGTTGCGACAGATGAATAAGGAAGTAGATATTTACCCCGATGCTAATGGAACTATGCGTATTTCGTATGGAAAAGTAAAATCATACGCTGGGTCAGATGCGGTAAATTACAAATATTATACTACGCTCAAGGGTTTTATTCAAAAATCGGTAAGAGCTTATTTGTCAGATAATTCAGACTACAAAATACCCGAAAAATTATACAAATTAAATAGCCAAAAAGATTTTGGCGATTATGCCGACCAAAATGGCGACATGCCAGTGGCTTTTCTGACCGATTTGCATACTTCAGCCGGAAACTCGGGTGCTCCTGTTTTTAATGCTTATGGCGAACTAATTGGTTTAGTGATAGATAGAAATGCGGAAGGAGTAATGAGCGATATTATTTATAATCCACAAAAATGTAGAACTATTGTTTTAGACATTCGTTTTATTTTATTTATTATAGAAAAATATGGCGAAAAATCGAGTTTAATAAAAGAAATGACAATTTTTTGATGCTCTTTTGAAAAGAAAAAGCGAGCAAAATTTTGCTCGCTTTTAGTTTAATCAAATAAATTTCCTTGTTCTATATTTTCATCATCGGGGCGTTCTATCAAAAAATCTTTCATTTCTTCGTTGAATGAAAGCACTTGTTCTTCTGTTATAATTGGCTCTAAACCAATTATTTCAGCTATTTTGTGGTTGGCAATGCGTTTGCCACGTGCTTTGTGCGATTTCACGCCAATAAAATTAGTGCAATCTACAATTAGTTCTTCTTTATGCCTATCTGCACCACCAAATTTAACTTTTATGCGGGCAAATTTATCATCGCTCAAGTGTACGAATTTTGAATTTGAGTGGTCGCCAATAATTGATTGAGGTTTATCACTTTCCTCTATTTCAAATCTTTTTAGATAATAAAACTCTTGCTCGCCATCGTAAAAGGCAAGAGTGAAAACTTTACCTATTTTGAATTTTTCTATTTTTATAATGCCAGTTTCAAAGCGATTGGTTAGCTCAAATCCGGTTAAATGGTAAGTTCCATCTTCGTAGAAGACCAAAATTTTGTCGCTTCCTTTAAATTCGCCTAAATAATCGCCTCTGTCTTCAGTATTAAGCCTTAAAACTGTACTATCAAACCAAATTTTGCGCCCTCCAAGTGTCGAAATTCCACTTTCTTTGAGAATAATTTTATGAACAGCATGTTTTGTGAGTATATTTCCTATCGAAGCACGCCCTTTTATGGCTATTTCCGAAAAATTAAATTCAAAATTCAAACTCTTAATTCGTGGTTTGGGTTTCAAACTCACTTTTATAGTTTCTGCTTCTCCATTCGGATTTGCAGTAAAATAGAGTACTTTTGAATTTGCAGTCCCTTGCGTTAAATTATATTCTTTGTCGCGAGTTGTTCCTTTTACAAAAAAACGTTTTACGTTAGTATTTCCTGTACTTCCATCTAAATACACAGCATTGTAAATAGTTCGCTCGTCATTTTTCTTAAATACATCGATGTGGATTATGTCTTTTCCAACAAAAACCTTATCGGCTATTTTGCTTATTATGTAAGTTCCATCGCGCCTGAAAGCTATAATGTCATCTATATCAGAGCAATCGCAGATATATTCGTCTTTTTTCAAACCCGTTCCGGCAAAACCTTCTTTTCTGTTTACGTACAATTTTTCGTTGGCAGCTACTACTACAGTGGCTTCAATTACGTCAAAATTGCGCAATTCTGTGCGCCTTTCTTTACCTTCTCCGTATTTATTTTGTATTTTTTGGTAAAAATCAACTGCGTATTGAGTCAAATGATTCAAATGATAATCTACTTCTCTAATTTCGTCTTCTATTCTTTTTAAACTTTCATCGGCTTTGAAAGCATCGAAGCGCGAAATTCGTTTAATTTTAATTTCTGTCAATCGAGCGATATCTTCCTCTGTAACTTCCCTGTTTAGAGTTGGTTTGAAGGGTTCAAGTCCTTGGTCAATGGTCTCTATAATTGCTTCCCATGTTTCGCAGTCTTCAATGTCGTTGTAAATTCTATTTTCGATAAATATTTTTTCGAGCGAAGTATTGTGCCAAGCTTCGGCGAGCTCAAATTTGCGAATTTCGAGTTCTCTTTTTAAAAGTTGTTTGGTATTATTTGCCGAAATTCTTAAAATCTCTTTTACGCCAATAAAATAGGGCTTGTCATCGTCAATGATGCAAGCATTGGGCGATATAGAAATTTCGCAATCGGTAAAAGCATAAAGCGCATCAATAGCCATATCTGGTGAAGTTCCAGGTATTAAATGCACCAAAATTTCTACATTTTCAGCCGTATTGTCGTCTATTTTTCTAATCTTAATTTTTCCTTTATCACTTGCAGCAATGATAGATTCTATAAGGCTTCCGGTTGTTTTTCCGAAAGGAATATCTATAATTTTGAGTGTTTTTTTATCTTCTTTTATAATTTTGGCTCTAACGCGCACTCTTCCACCACGTAACCCATCGTTGTACTTCGAAACATCGGCAAAACCTGCTGTTTGAAAATCGGGATAAATCTCAAAATCAGCACCTTTTAGATGAGCAATGGAAGCGTCGATTAGTTCGTTGAAATTATGCGGCAATATTTTTGAAGCCAGTCCTACTGCAATACCTTCTACACCTTGTGCCAAAAGTAGAGGGAATTTTGCCGGTAAATTTACGGGTTCATTATTTCTACCATCGTATGAAAGTTTCCAAATAGTTGTTTTTGGATTGAAAAGTACATCGAGTGCAAATTTTGATAATCGTGCTTCAATGTAACGCGGTGCGGCAGCATTGTCGCCTGTGAGAATATTTCCCCAGTTTCCTTGCATATCGATAAGCAATTCTTTTTGTCCCAAGTTCACAAGCGCATCGCCAATGGAGGCGTCTCCGTGAGGGTGAAATTGCATGGTATGCCCTATAATATTTGCAACTTTATTGTACCTGCCATCGTCCATTCGCTTCATTGAATGCAAAATACGGCGCTGTACAGGTTTTAATCCATCGGAGACATGCGGCACTGCACGTTCTAAAATTACGTAAGAGGCGTAATCTAAGAACCAGTTTTTGTACATTCCAGAAATATTTTTTACATGATGTAAATCTGATTTACTGTCATGTTGTTGATCTTCTGTTATTTCTATATTTTCGTCGTCGTTAAAATGTTCGTCTGCCATTATATTTTTCCGTATTTTGTTAAAATTTTCAGCCTGCGAAAATACAAATTTTATCTTTGCTAAAAAAACAAAAACCACAAACTTTAAATAAATTTAAGTTCGTGGTTTTTGTTTGAAATTTAAAAAGAATGTTTAAAACATATTTAATACGTCAGCACCTTGTTTTTCAACAAGTTGTTTTAGTTCTGCTATTGTTTCACTGCTTAGTTTTGTTACTTTCATGATTGTGTCCACATCAAATTCTTCGAGCAACATAACGCAGGCAGTGCGATGCAAGCCCTTTTTGATGCCGAGTTCCTCGCCTTTTTTAATGCCAAGTTCTTCTCCTTTTTTGATGCCGAGTTCCTCGCCTTTTTTAATGCCTTTACTAATCAAAACTTCTGCCATTGAAATCATATCTTTTTCGGTATTTGCAGGCAGCTTAAAACATATTTAACACATCAGCACCTTGTTTTTCAACAAGTTGTTTTAGTTCTGCTATTGTTTCTCTGCTTAGCTTTGTTATTTTCATGATTGTGTCCACATCAAATTCTTCGAGCAACATAACGCAGGCAGTACGATGCAAGCCTTTTTTAATGCCGAGTTCTTCGCCTTTCTTGATGCCGAGTTCCTCGCCTTTTTTAATGCCGAGTTCTTCGCCTTTTTTAATGCCGAGTTCTTCGCCTTTTTTAATGCCGAGTTCTTCGCCTTTCTTGATGCCGAGTTCTTCGCCTTTTTTAATGCCTTTACTAATCAAAACTTCTGCCATTGAAATCATATCTTTTTCGGTATTTGGAATTTGTTTTATTTGCTTTGTTAATTCAACGAATTCATCTTCTGAATTAGTATAAAATAAATAAAAATATAGAGTAGAAATTACATTTCTATCCGTTAAGATTATATTTGAGTTGTAAATTTTCTCAAATATAGGTATAATTCTTTGTTTAAGAGCCAATTTATCAAATATATTTTTCATTAGCAAAAAACTTGTTTGCAAGACAATTGACTCGTATTTTTCTGTTAGTTCTTGTTCGCTTGCTAGATGCAAATCTTGCAAAAAATAGTCAAAATTAGGGATGAAATTTGAAAAATTATTGGGTAATTTTTCAAAATCATCGAAAAATGATTTTAATCGCCATTTTTTTCTACCATGGTAAATAACAATGGGTAGAATTGGGGTAAGCTTTTTTTGCTTATTTTTTCGTTCTTTTTCCCATATATTGAGCATGTAACGTAAAATTTGCAGGTAAATATTTTTATCCTGATATGTTTTATGCTCAAAAAGGAAAGAGATTTTAATTTTTTGCTTTGAAAATGAACAATTATACACAATATCGGCAAAACTATCTTGCAGAGTTTCATCAATATACGAATTTGTGTCAAGTTCTAAATTTTCCAAAATTAAGTTATCAACTATTTCTTTTGGCAAAAATCCTTTTATAAAAGCTTGTGCTTCTTGCTTTCGTGTGAAAATTTCCTTGAAAAATTTGTCGTGCGGATTATGTTGATTTTCTATCATGCAGCAAAAATAATATTTTGTTTTGATTTGAGAAAAAATTAGATACGCAAATTAATTTATTGGTATTTCAAACATTAAAAATTCAAAAAATCCTTTTTTATCATTTAAACGCAACGAATATCTTAACCCTGCATTAAAATCGTATTTAATATTGAATAGGTTAAAGTCAAAAAAGATTTCTACACCAGTTGATTGGAGCAAAATTTGTGTATTTTGCTTGAAATTTTCTATACTTCCAGCTAATCCATAATCGTAAAATAAGTTAGCTCTAACTCTTTTGATATAAGCTAATTGTAAGATATTTAAGTCAGGATGGAGAAGTGGAAAGTGATAATTTGCCGAAAATTTTATAAATTTTTCGTGATTTCCCATTTCAAAGCCGCGAGGATAAACAAATTGATTGGATAATGAAATATCACTTTGCTTAATTTCTAATGCGCCTTCTATCAATATACTATGATGTTTTATTGGGCTCGGCAAGTAAATTTTTCCTAAAATAAAGTTTTGCCATCCTTCATAAGTTTGAGTTAAAAATGTTTTTCTTGCCACTGTTTTTAAATATGCGCCTAAGCGGGGAGCAACATCTCGCTTAGCTTTTTGTAAATAAATTTGGTAAATGGCATATCCTGTTACTGGAGAAAAATAACCTTCGCGTATGTTGTAATTTCCAATACTTTCCATTGCTATTCTATTAATTATCTGAATATTAGAGCCAATTGTAAGCCCATGAATAAGACTTGCCTTTGAAAAATTTAGCGGAAGATAAGCTCCAAAAATAGTTGTGTTTTCTTTCCAATTTACAGTGTTTTTTTGAGTATTTTCATAAAAAGAGGTGCTTCTGTTTTCTGTGGTCGCGCCAATATGAAAAATAGGAAATAATGCAGAAAATTGGGTTTCGACATATTTACTAAAACTTTGATTTGTAAGCTTGTAGCGTATTCCTGCGTTAATAGATATGGTATTTAGTTTGTTGTTAGAAATCAATGTTAAATCGTATTCATTTTCACCAGGATAAATTCCCCAAGCGTGTATATTTAGGGCATTTAGCAGTTTAGAATATTTTTTAATTTGATAAATAGAATCAGGTAAAATAGTTTTACTTAAAATTTTTGACGTGTCTTCACTTTTCAAAATATTTACGATTAGTGTTTTGTTATAATCGCTTTTTTCTATTACTTCTTGCCATTTTTCTTTTTCTATTTTACTTATTGCTATTTTGTGTCCATTTTCTGTATATATTTGGTATATAATATTTTGAAATGAAATAGAAGCATTAAATGTTCCGAATTTAGAGGTTGCAATCGAATAAATTTTCATTGAGTTTGTATCAAGCGCACAAATCATATCGTTACCATTTACGGGCATATTAAAAATGATATTGTCGTTGTAAAATACCGGATTACTTATATTTTTAAAATTATAGTTCAAAAGCATTTTAATTTTTCCAGAAGCAAAATCTATTACGGATAAGGCTTGTCCTTTGGCAGAGGTATGCAAAAAAAGAATTTTTCCGCCGTTTTCTGACCATGTTGGTGTGCGAATAAAATCGCTTGTAGGTAGCGAAAATATTTTAAAAACCTTGCCAGTAATTGCATTTAAAATTACCAAATTACTTTTCGATTTTGTAGTGAATTCTACACAAGCAATGTAAATTCCATTGGGCGAGAGAGCAGGAGAGAAGTACCGAGTTTGAAATGTTAGTTGCTTTGTTTTGCTTTGCTTTGTATCGTAAATATAGATATTAGAATATGACTTTTCAGTCCATCTAATGTTAGAAGAAAAGTCAGACCAAACAATTTTTCCAGCATTTGAAGAAATTTTCTCACCTTCCATTGCTTTTATTTTTGTTTCGTTTCCTAAACTATCTATTTTTATAAGCATCTGAGCATCAGCTAATCCATTTTTAATGGCAAAAATAGAAGAACCAACCAACTGAGGATAAGAATAATTTGTCCAGAATTTTGTCTGCTTTAGAATTTCTATTTTATTGGTTTCTTGAATATTAGCAATTTCATTTTGCCAAACATTTTTGTATTTATCAAATGTACTTTTGTGCATTTGTCGAATATTTTGCCCTGTTTCTTTTTTTAATGCTAACGAAAAGGCATAGGGCAAATAGGAATATTTTGCCATTCGATTGATTACTCTGTACGAAATATCATTCCCAAAGTCGTTACGCATTTGCAGCTCGAGCAAATAGCCTAAAGCATAATGGTTGGGCGAGTAGTTTTTATAAGAACCTAAATAAGTTTTCTCGTATTTAAAATCTTTTTGAGCCAGCAGTTGTGCTTTAATTGGCATAGTAAAGGCAGGTATCCTACCTCTTCCAAGTTCGGAATACATAGTTTCCGTTATTACTGCGTCTCCTTCTGAATACCAGAGTGGTTCGGAATACGCCAAGCCTGTGAGACCAAGTGAACCATAAAAAATACTTCCAAGCTTTGTGAATTTTCTATTGGATAAGTCAGTTTGTACAACGTGTCTAAATTCGTGAATTGCAAGTGTTTGTAGCCAGTCGCTTGAGCCTAAAACTGTCGCATCTTGCATGGGAGTAGTGTAAAATAAGCTCATGCGCGGAATTGTGGATACATAACCGTTTGAAATGACTGATTGATTACTTAAAAATACCGAAATTTTTTTTGGATTGTTGTGAAGAGTAGAAGAAACCGGTAAATATAAAAATTCTAAGGTATTTGCTAAACGTTGACCATCGTTAGAAATTTCTTCAGGGAAAATGATTTCAAAATGATCTGTTTTTATTTTTTTCCATTTCAAATTAAATGGATGTTGTGCTTCTAAATTTAACGAAATGAATACTAAAACGCTAATTACTAGATATTTATTTTTCATAGAATTATAAATTAATTGTTGGCATTTTATTATTTAGAGTGTTAATTTTGATGTGGTTATTAGATAGTTGACTATAATTATTCTATTTTATGCAGAAAGAGTTTTCACGCCTTATTTTTTACAGTTATTAAAATAAGGCGTGAAAATTAAATTTTAGTTATTAGTTTTCAAAAAGTTTAGGAACATGTTATATAAGTGCAAACGAGTTTTGCCGCCATAAATTCCATGGTTTCTGTTTGTGTAGTAAAAAGTTTGAAACTGTTTATTTTCTTGAACCATAGCTTCAACAAATTCGGCAGAATTTTGCCAATGTACATTATCATCGGCTGTGCCATGAACTAAAAGTAATTTACCTTTAAATTTTTGTACGTGATTTATGGGTGAATTGTCATCATATCCATTAGGGTTTTCTTGCGGAGTTCGCATAAAGCGTTCAGTATAAATATTATCGTAGTAACGCCAATTGGTTACAGGAGCTACTGCAATTGCTGCAGAAAAATAATCGGCGCCTTTTGTAACGCCCAAAAGTGCCATAAATCCACCATACGACCAACCCCAAATTGTAATATTTTCTTTTTTTACATAAGGCAATGAACCTAAGTATTTTGCTGTTTCTATCTGGTCTTCAATTTCGTACTTTCCTAGTTGTAAATAAGTCATTTTTCTAAATTCTTCGCCTCTTGCAGCTGTGCCTCTGCCATCTACGCAAACTACTATATATCCTTCATTTGCAAGAACTTGTTCCCAACCAACTTGAAAATCGTCAGTTGCCGATTGTGAATTTGGTCCTGAATATTGGGTCATTAATACCGGATATTTTTTTGTTGCATCAAAATTAATCGGTTTTACCATCCAACCATTGAGTTCTACGTTTTGTTCTGTTTTAAATTTGAAAAAGGTTTTTTCTTGGTAGGCATACTTTTTTAAGAGTTCGTTTAGTCCTGAATTATTTTCTAATACTTTAATTTCTTTGCCATTAGCATCATTTAAACTTACAATTGTAGGAGTATTTGCTGCTGAAAATTCATTGATGAAGTATTTGAATGTTTTGCTAAAATCTGCTGAATTAGTCCCCAATTTTGCCGAAAGATTTTTTTTGTCTTTGCCATTTAGTTTTATTGAATATATTTCGCGTTGAAGAGAAGACTTTTCGGCTGCTTGATAGTAAAATACCTTATTTTTTTCGTCATATCCATAAAAATTTGTTACATCAAAATTACCTTTTGTAATTTGCTTAACTTCTTCTCCTTTGAGATTATATAGATAAATATGCGTAAATCCATCTTTTTCACTAACTAAAGTAAATTGCTCGCCATCAGATAGAAATGAGATATAATCGAAGAGAGTTTCATCTATATAATATTTATTTATTTCGGTATAAATAATATTCGTTTCGCCTGTTTTTGCATCGGCAAGCAAAATTTCCAATTTGTTTTGTAACCTATTTAAACGCAAAACAGAAAGTTTTTCGGCATTTTTAGTCCATTGAATTCTCGGAATGTATTGGTCTGTTTCATTTCCTGTATTAGCTATGATAGTTTTTTGATTTTCAACGTTGTATATATGAACATTTACAATTGAGTTACTGTCGCCTGCTTTGGGATATTTCCAAACTCTATATTCAGGGTAAAGTTTATTTTGCTCTAAGGCAGGTGCTAAGCCTTTGAATAGGGTCATTCCAAATTCGGGTACCTCATTTTCATCAAATCGCATGAAAGCTAGGCTTTTGCTATCTACTGACCACTCTAATGCTTTATTGAACTCAAATTCTTCTTCGTAAACCCAATCAGGTGCACCATATATAATTTTATTTTTTTCACCGTCGGTTGTTATTTGAGTTTCTTGTCCTGATTCTAAGTTTGTTATGTATATATTGTTTGAGCGCACAAAGGCAACAAATTTACCATTGGGAGAAAGCGTAGCTAACTGTATAGGCATATTTTGAGATACTGGATTTATTTTTTTCGTTTTTGTATCATAAATATAATAATCAGCTGTAAATGAGCGGCGATAAATAGGTATTTTATTTCCCCATACAATTAATTTTTCTTCCGATTCCGAAAATTCATAATCGGATATATTTTTAATTTTTATACCAGAAAACTTATTAATATCAAAAATTTGAGAAATATTACTACCTGTTTTGTAATCAAATTTTTCGATACTTCTTCCATCTTCAAGAGTTGTGTAGTGTTCGCCATCGTTCATTGAGCGGATACCGTACACCGAGTTTGGATAAAACGTATAATTTCGCATAACGTCATCTAGTGTTATTTTTTTGCGAGTTTCATTTTGAGCAAATGTGCTAGAAATGAATAGGATACTTATGAAAAATGTGAGAAATTTATTCATTGTTTTAAGTTAAAATAATTAATTGTAAGTTTGATTGTATTGAATATTAAAATAACATTATTTTTGGCATTTTTTTTGAAAATATTTAAGTTCTTTGCCTGTTTTATCTTTTTTAATCGCAAAATTTTCATTTATAATAAATTGAAAATCAAGTCTTAATCCAGAAAAATCGATTTGCTTTATAAACAGTGTATCATTTTTTCGGATTCCGCTTAAATCGGAAATCCAAATTGAATCAGAAATTAATGAATTTCCTAACAACCTCCCATTTACCTGTTTATTTTTTACATTCAGCATAATATCTTCGGTTATAAAAAAATCTTTATTTTCGGAAATAGTAAAGCAAAAAGTTGTATCAGTCAAATTGAATAAGAGGAGAGCTTGTTTAGAAAGCTCACTATTTTTGAATTTTTTTCTAAATTTATAGTACGCTGCTCGATTATCTGCACTCAACGTACTTTTCCAAATTACAGGTTCTGAGTTAATTAAACTATCTGCTAATTTTTTATAATTACTTTGAGGAAATTGTTTTAAAAAATTAGTATATGAAGCAATAGTATTTTGCTCTATTACTTTTTCCCAAGCGTTTATTTCTTCATTTTCGGAGCTAACTCCTTTTTTGTTATGTATTTGACTTGTTTCAGTGCGCTTTATTGTTGTACTAATTAAAGTTGCAAGTTTTGCATAAGGGATTAGAGCTAATGCAATTAACATAAAAAAAGTAATTGCCACTATTGCTATTTTCTTATTTTTATAAAATAAATTTGGTTTTGCATTAACCGTTGCACTTATTGTAATATTTTCATCAGATGCATTGCTCTTTAGTATAATATTACCAACATAATTACCTTCTTTCACTGGCATAAAAATAACTTTAAGCCCAGTATCTAATCGCTTTATTACCAGCCATTCTGAACTTTTTGTTACTTTCCAATCTAGCATACCTGCACCAATATTTTCAATATCTATAATGGCTTCTTTCATTTGTCCGATTGTAACATCTTCAAAATGAATTTGTGTAGGCGAAACTTCTAGGATAGGGCTTTTACCATCATTTACGCTAATGGATATTGGAATATTTTTATTTCCTCCGTTACTTTCAATTATGATATTTCCTTTGAGTGATGCAACTTTTGTTGTCTCGTATTCAATATAAATATGATTTTTGAATTGCTTGCAAATCAACCAATTAGGTGATTCTTTAATATTCCAATTTAAAGTTCCAGAGCCAGAATTAGAAACTTCAATTCTTTTAATTATCGGATTTCCTTCAATTAATGTATTGAATTCCAGATTATCAATATCAGTGGTTAATTGTGGTTTTTGCATTACTTTACCTGTTACTTTTAAAATGGCATCTCCACCATTGCTCGAAAGAACAAGTTCGTCGTCAAATTCAAAGGTTTTTTCTGCTTTAAAATTTAAAATAAGTAGGTTTTGTTTTTCTTGTATGAAAAAATAGTCAGGTACTTTTGATGTTATTTTCCATTTTAAAACACCAATGCCTCTATTTATAATTTTAATTTCACTTACTTTGTTTTCGCCAATCTCAATATCTCCAAAATTAACTTTATTGGTAGAAAGCCTTAATTCAAATTTTAAGTCTAAAATAGGGATGTTTTTTAGTTCGTAAATTATTTCAGAAGCTGTCTGGTATCTGTCTTTAGGGTTACTAGCGTTGCATTTTTTTAATATCGTTGTAATTTTTGGCGAGCGCAAATTGATTGAATCAGAGTAATTTGTACTTCCACAAAGCATTTGGTTTAGAATAAGTCCAAAGGAATATATATCGCTTCTTCCATCAATCAGCTGTGGATTTTTTTTCTGTTCAGGAGCCATATAAACGGGTGTTCCTGCATTACTCAAAATATCTTGATAATTATCAGAAAGAGCTAAACCGAAGTCAATTAGTTTTATATTATCTCCTTTGTGAGTAACTAAAATATTTTCGGGCTTCAGGTCTCTATGAAAAATTTGTTTTTTGTGGCAATACTCTAGTGCAGAGAGTATTTGGGTTGCTAATTTTTTTACAAGTGCGCCACTTTTTATTCCATTTTCGCCTATTAATTCAGTTAGTTGGTTTCCATCTACAAATTCCATGAAATAATAGGGGTCATTTATATTTTTCGATTTTCCATAAATTCGTACAATATGCTCATGTTCAAGCTCAAAAGTATTTTTAAATTCTTTATCAAAAAGGTCTAAAAATACAGGGTTATTTTTAAATTCGGGCTTTATTGCTTTTATTGCTACCCACTTTCCAAAGTACTTGGCTTTTAAAATCACGCTCATTGAGCCAGCGGTATTGTGCTGGGTTATATCTGTAAAATCATCTTTTTCAGTTACTTGCTCTGTTATGCTACCGATAGAAACAAATCCAGATTTGTTAAATGTTTCAAATCCTGATTTTTCACTGTAAGAGGTATTTAGACTAACTTGTGCTTTCTTTTTATTTATTTTTGTTAACTCATTGTCAATCAAAAATTCTAAATCAAGTGCGCTAACTTTTGCTTGCTTCGCTTTTTCTTGAAGATGTTTCTTCTTCTCTTTGGTTAATTCGCCATCGGCACACGCCGATTGGATTAGCATCTTTAAAACATTCAAATCCATTTGTTTAAGGATAAAATTAGCAAAATGAATAATACAAAACAGCTATAAAAACTCGGATAAAGTTAATTATCATATTGATTTAATTCAATTAAAATATATCTGTACAAAGATAAAACTTATTCGATTAATTTCATAAAATCGGCTTCATAAATAATTGGAATATTAAGTTTTCTGGCTTTTTCGAGTTTTGCAGGTCCAACATTTTCGCCGCATAAAAATAAATCTGTTTTATTTGAGATTGAAGCGGCAAGCTTGCCATTGTTCGACTCTATTAGTTTTTTTATTTCATCGCGCGAAATTGAAAAGGTGCCAGAAATAACAAACTTTTTTTCATTAAGTTTATTTTTAAACTCCTTATTTTCAATACGTTCTAGTTGTAAGCCCGATTGTTTTAGCGTTTGAATTATTTCAACATTTTGGTCATCAGAAAAAAAGGTGATTATGCTTTTGGCAACTACAGCTCCAACGTCTTCTAATTCGGTAAGTTGTTCTAAACTAGCTTTTTGAATATTTTCTATCGTTTTAAGCTGCTTGGCTATTTTTTTTGCGCTCGTTAGTCCTACATGCCTGATACCTAAGCCAAAAAGAAGATTTTCGAATGGAATTTGCTTTGAATCGGCAATACTTGCTAGTAAATTTTGTGCCGATTTTTCTTTAAACCCATCTAAACTAATAATTTGTTCGAACGTTAATTTGTACAAATCGGCTATATTTTTAACGAAGCCCGCATCGAAAAGAGCTTTTACAGTTGCTTCTCCTGCATTGATATTTAGAGCATTACGACTAATAAAATGTTCTATTTTTCCTTTGAGCTGTGGCGGGCAATTACTTTCATTTGGGCAATAGTGAGCTGCTTCGTCATCGTGTTTTTCTAGTTTGCTGCCACACTCAGGGCATTCGGCTATAAATGTAACTTTTTCAGCATTTTCGGGTCTTTTATCAATATTTACGCCCACAATCTTAGGTATAATTTCGCCGCCTTTTTCAACAAAGACCGTGTCCCCAATTCTAATATCGAGTAATTTTATTTGGTCTTGATTGTGCAACGATGCCCTTTTCACGGTTGTTCCTGCTAAAAGAACAGGCTTTAAATTTGCGACTGGAGTTACGGCTCCTGTTCTACCTACTTGGTATGTTATTGATTGTAAGGTTGTTTCAACTTGTTCGGCTTTGAATTTATACGAAATAGCCCAGCGAGGAGTTTTTGCTGTAAAACCTAATTCATCTTGTTGCGAAATAGAATCAATTTTTATAACAATTCCATCAATATCATATTCTAATTTATGACGTTCTTTGTCCCAAAAATTTATATATTCTAAAACTTCATCTATATTTTTGGCTATTTTGATATGCTCTGAAATTTTAAAACCCCATGATTTTGCTGTTGCTAAATTTTGGCTATGAGAAAGAGTTGGCAACTTTTCACCTAACAGATAATATAGAAAGCAATCGAGTTTTCTTTTTGCTACTTCGCTTGAATTTAGCAATTTAAGAGAGCCAGATGCTGAATTTCGAGGGTTGGCAAAAGCTTGCTCTCCTATTTCTTGTCGTTGTTTGTTCAAATCCTCAAAAACTTTATGTGGCATAAAAATTTCGCCGCGTATTTCAAATTCTACCGGAATATTTTTTCCAGTTAGGTTGAGAGGAATACTTTTGATGGTCATTACATTTTGAGTAACATCGTCGCCTTTAGTGCCATCTCCACGAGTTACAGCGCGTTGAAATTTTCCGTCTTTGTAAAATAAACTGATAGATGCACCATCAAATTTTAATTCGCACGAATAAGTAAATTCTGATTCTATTGATTTTCGTATTCTGCTATCAAAATTAATTAGTTCTTCTGCCGAGTAAGTATTGCCTAAAGAAAGCATCGGGTATTTATGTACTACTTGTTCAAATGCGTTATTTATATCATTTCCAACTCTTTGAGTAGGAGAATTTGGGTCATAAAAATCAGGGTTTTCTTTTTCTAACTCTTCTAGTTCTTTCATTAAAAAATCAAACTCCTTATCGCTTATAATCGGCTTATTTTCAACATAATACCTTTTATTATGCCCATCAAGTTCTTGTCTTAAAAAGGCAATGCGTTTTTTTGTAGTTTTTTTATTCATTTGGGGTGTTTTTGATTTTTTTAAAAACTTGTTTATTAATACTTTAGCCAATATATTTTCGTTCAAATATACTTTTTTTTTTGAAATAAAAATAATATATTTTTCGTAAAAATGAAAATAAAACCATCTTTTAAAAATTTCTTTGATAAATTAACTTTTATGTTTTATATTTGATACTTTAAATTATTTCTTTTTTTAATATAAAAATGAATTTTAATTATTCGATTTTTAAAATATTAACCTAAAAGAGAGAGCAGATGCTGATTTGTAGTAAAAAGCAAATTTTTTCAGTGATTTATGGTTTAATTATGTTATTATCAACTAATTCTATGCTTAGGGCTCAAGAAATAGGTGGTGAAATACATGAAAAAATATTGGGACAATTTGGTGTTGATACCCTTATTATGCTCGAACGCCAATTCGAAAATATTCAAATGGCAAGTCAGATGCAATCTGATGTAAATGAGATTTTAGATAAGGTTGACAAATTGAAAAATTCAGATAAAGCTCGCTCCAATAAAATATCAGCACTTACAATCAAGGCTTTGCAGGAGATGATATTCATTACTCGTATTTATGAGGAGTCGTTTGAAGTTGTTTTTGAGTTGTATTCTGCTCGTTTGATGGAATATCCGATTTTTGATTTCGATCAATTTACTAAAGCCAATGAACTTCTGGTTGAAGGAATGGAAATGAATGAGCAGATGAAAGGAAATTTGAGCGGCTTGACTTTTGATGACTCTGATTCTGTTATATTTAGGGTTATTAAAGATGCAAATGCTGCTCGTTTTAATACTTTGCATAAATTTCAAGAGGCTTTTTGTGTTTACTTGGGTTGCCAAAAAAAATCGGAAATTAGCACTTTTGTTGATATTTCTGCAATTGAGCCAATTATAGATGTCGATTTATCACTTACTCAAACAACTGATATTGATACTGTTGCAAAAAGTTGGGAGTGGTTGAATACGCCTGTTGATACATCGGCATGGGATTATTTTGAAGTGCGCAACGATTTTATTGTATTTAGGGTGCAGATTTTTGCTGTGAAAATTGCCCTTGATAAAGAGCGACTTGATGAATTATATTCTGGGTATGCCGATGTTTATGTAAATAAGGAAGATGATTTTTATCAATATTGGGTTGGCTCTTTTTTTACATACAATGAAGCACTGAAATTCTCCAACTTATACGGAAAAGATGCGTTTGTTATTGCCATAAAAGGTGGTAAACGCATTTCGATAAGGCAGGCAATTGAAGAGACATCTATTGAAAATATTTCAGATTCAGGAAATGAGCCTTGATGAATTTATTGTGCTTGTAATAAGTTAGTTACATAATTTCAAAAAGTTGATAATGCTCTCCATTCATTCCTACTTTATTATAAACATTTATTGCTTTTTGGTTAGTTTTATCTACATAAAGCCTAATGCCTGCGTATTTTTTATCGCTTTTCCAAATGGATTCTATATGATTATATAATTTTTTGAATACGCCATGTTGACGATATTCGGGCATTACATAAACTGATTGTATCCACAAAACGGTTGAATTTCGCCAATCGCTCCATTCGTAAGTAGTTAATAAAGAACCAATTATTTCGCCATTGCATTCTGCTACATAGTACTTTCCTTTTGTAGAATCTGTAAAAACAGCTTTAACGCCATTTTCAAGAATCGTGTTGTTTAATTTCAGATTTTCAGTTTCGAGAGCCATCGCTAATTGAAAATTTGCTATTGTTTGTGCATCTTCTTCTTTGGCATTTCTGATAATAATTTCAAAATCCATAATGTGATAATTATTTATATTTTTAGCATTATTTGTTAATTAAATCTAACTTACTATTTTATTTTCGGGCAAAGCATATTCCGACAACAGTGTAGTTTTCATATAATTATGAAACTCAATACTCATTTTGTGTGTTACGTTTTGAAGAAAGCAGAGAGAGAAGATACAAGTTTCTTTGCCTACCGGACAACTTATAATATCAATTTTCCCTTCAATAGATTCAAAAATATCTAAAAAACTAATTTCATTTGCTGGTTTCTTGAGAGCAAATCCACCTTTGGGACCTCTTTGAGATACTATAAAATCGTCTTTTACAAGCCGTTGCATAATTTTTGCAACATGGTGCCGCGAACTTTTTGTTTGCTCAGCTATGGTATTTACATTGGTAACTGCACTTGTTTGCGCAATCATTATCATACCATGCATGGCTATGCTTGCTGCTTCTGAAATATTAACTACTCTTGCCATATTTTTTTTTGCTAAATCTATATTTAATCAATATATGTTTGATTATCAATTAGTCGCTGATTATGTTCTTGAATAAAAGCTTTTAATTTTTTGAGTATTTTTTCTTCTATTTCAGGATATTTTCCTTTTAGATTTTTTTTCAACAACTTATCTTCTTTAATGTTATAAAGGCTAACAACTTCTTTCTCATCATATTGAAGTATAAAATCTCCCATAACGACTTGATATACATTAACCAAATAACTTACCGAAAAATGTTCTTCTTGTGTATTTTTAATATCTGAACCAAATGAAATATATTCGTGGTCGTATTTTAAATAACCGAGTATAGTTGGCATTATATCAATCTGTTGCATTACAGTAGAGTCGTTAAAACCTTTCCAGTTTTGGGTAGAAGGTTCGTAAATAATTACTGGAACTGCAAAAAAACCTGACGAAGTTTTGTATTCTTTTAAATCGCTAAAAGTTGCAGCATGGTCAGCCGTTATTACAAAAATAGTATTTTTGAACCATTCCATTTTTTTTGCTTTTTCGAAAAATTGTTTCAATGCAAAATCGGTGTAACCAATTGTTCTATGCAATTCTAGGTTTCCTTCCGGAAATTTGCCTTTGTATTTTTCGGGCACCACATACGGGTGATGCGACGAAACTGAAAAAAGAGTTGTGAAAAATGGTTGCTTGAATGTATTCATTTTGTGGGCAAAAAATTGGAAAAATTCTTCGTCCCAAATTCCCCAATATCCATCGAAATCGTCGTCATTATTATACTCATCTTTTCCAAAATAGTCGTCAAAACCTGCTAAAGTTGTAAATGCTTTAAAGCCCATTGAAGTATTTGGCGCACCATGAAAAAATGCCGAATAATATCCTTTTTTTGACAATGTGTTTGCAAGCGTATTAATTTTATTGCTGGAATAGTGCGAAAGAATGTAAGAAGTTACTAATGAAGGAATTCCGGCAGTAACCGAGGGTAATGCTTCTATCGACTTGCGTCCATTTGCAAAAGAATATTTGTGTGTATAAGATTGACCAATAAGGCTATCCAGAAAAGGAGTAAATCCTTTGTAGCCTTTAATATCTTTGTTGAGTGCTCCAATATTTTCTCTCCCAAAACTTTCAAGAATAAAAATTACTACATTTTTATTTTGAAAATTATTGGTTGTATCTGCTTTATGGTAAGCAGAATAGATAGTTTTTAGCTCTTGCTCTGCAAAATAATTCTTTTTTTCTAATGCTTTTTTTGAAAATGTGAGGTACAAGCTAAAAGGCGTGTTGAGTACAATGGCTGTTTCGTTAGGGTTATTGATGTATTCAGAAGCATTGCTCATGTTCAACGGACGACTTGTTCCATCGTAACCACTTCTAATACCGATAATTAGTAGTATGACAAACGCAGCAGAAACGATTAAATTAATAAAAAAATAGTGCCAATTTTTTATTATATTTGCGTTTCCAACAGTTATTTTTTTATTAGAATAAATCAACACTGCAATTAAAATGAGAGTGGCAAAAGTAATTTGCCAAAAATCGATTAAAAATTGAAAGAATAAAGTTCCTAAATTTGTTTCATTTTCAAATTGTTGGAATACGGAAGCAGTTGTTCGTTTTAGTGTAAATTGGTAATAGGCTATGTCGGCTAAATTGATTGCAATAATTAGCGAATTGGTTATATAAAATAGTGCAAGTGTTACTTTTTGATAAATTTTATTGTGCCGAAATTTAAAAGGTAGTAGCTGCAATAGTATGAAAATGAAGTTTGTATAGAGAATTGCTGTTAAGTCGAACCGCAATCCGCCAAGCATGAGGTACAAAAAGTGCGCTATTTCCATTTCTGGGAAATAACTTATATTATAAAGATAGAAAAGAATTCTACTTACCGAAAATATGAGCATTACAGTAGCAATTCTAAATGCTAAAACACTGTAAATGTTCTGAATAAATGGTATTTTGTTTGTTTGAAATTTCATCAAAATTTATACTTTAAAATATATAGAGTAATTCTTTTGTTTTTGAAAAGCTTGCAAAGTTATTTATTTAATTTTTAATAAAAAATCTTTAAGTAATTTTATGAAATTCAATTTTAAAAACGTTAAAATACAAAACCCATGCTGCATTTTTTTTTGTTTTAAATTTGCTGCCTGCCCTTTTTTTGTTAAATTTGGCAAATAATTGTAAAAAACGCTGCAAAGAGCAGCGTTTTTTTTGAAAATAATTATTTGTTTTTGATTGGATAATCTGGAACCGGTTGTATCCATTCTTTCCAGTTTTTAATTTCTTCTAAAATTACTTCTATTGCTTTGTTGAGTTGTTGGTCTTCGCCCATGTATTCTTTGTAAGGGTCATTGTCGATAATGATGTCTGGGGTAATTCCCTCACCTTCAATGAGCCAGCTTTTTCCTTCTCTGTCATATTTTGCAAATTCGGGCTTGCGCAAATCACCTCCATCTACAAAAGGCAAACTTCCTCGTATTCCGGTAATTGCACCCCAAGTGCGCACGCCAATAATTTTGCCAAGTTTCATGGTGCGGAAGCGATACGGGAAAATATCACCATCGGAAGCCGAGTAATTGTCAATCAACATTACTTTTGGACCTAAGTGCATATCAGCAGGGTCGGTTACTCCAATGGTTGCATTGCGTGGCAAAGCAGTCATAACCCATTGGCGTGCAAGTCGTTCGATAATCATGGGCGATACGTTTCCGCCTCCATTTCCTCTATCGTCGATGATGAGTGCTTTTTTGCGAAGTTGTGGGTAAAAATATTTGACAAACTCGTTCAAACCAGCTACTCCCATGTCAGGAATATGAATGTAACCTACCTGACCACCAGTGGCTTCGCTTACTTTGCGTATATTATTTTGAACCCAATTGTAATAATACAAACTAGCTTCGCTTGAGCGCGGCGATACCAATACGTTTCTTGCACCTTCAATTGAAGCTTTGCTATTGATAGTTAGCTCTATTGTTTTGTTGTCTAAGCCAATAAGAGCTTGATAAATGTCTTTCAAATTTTTTGTACTCTCGCCGTTTATGGCAATTATAAATTCGCCAACTTTCACATCTACACCTATTTCGGTAAGTGGCGATTGAAGCGAAGGCTCCCAGTTAGCGCCTTCTAGTATTTTTTCAATTTTGAAATATCCAGAAGCATCTTTGCTAAATTTTGCTCCCAGTAAGCCCATTTTTATGCGAGCTGGATTTGGTTTTTCTCCACTATTTACATAAGCGTGCCCAATATTTATTTCGCCAATTAGTTCGCCAATAATGTAAGTCAAGTCGTCGCGGTGCTTCACATAAGGCAAAAGCACTGCATATTTGTCGCGCATAGCCTTCCAATCTACGCCGTGCATGTTGGGGTCGAAAAAGAAATCCCGCATTTGTCGCCAACTTTCGTAGTAAATTTGCTTCCATTCTTCAGAATAATTTACAGATATTTTCATATTTTCTAATGAAACTGCATCGCTTAAACTAATATTTGAAGAAGGCACGTCAATAACATAATATTGACCTCTTTGCATTACTACCATTTTTTCTTTATTGGGCGAAAGGCTAAAGTTCATTCCTTTTCCTAATACCGTTTCTTTTTTACTTTTTAAGTCGAATACTTTTATTTGGCTTTGCTCATCGCTGTTTTTCATTGTGTTGTAATACACTTTTGTGCCAGAACATTCTAAATTCCAATAGTTTGCAGCTTCTATTGGCAGCGAAACTATTCTATTTATGATGCCATCAAAATCAATTTTAACAGCTTTTTTATCTACAATACTGGTTTCTGTTTTTTCTTCTTTCTTTTTGCCGTCAACCTCTTTCTTTTCTTCTTTTTTCTCTTCTTCTACTTTAAGCGCGTCATTTACAAGGGCAAACGGATTTTTTGTGTCTTTGGCAAGCGTTATGAGGTATATTTTGCTCATGTCGGAGTAAGAATGATTCCACTCTGTGCTACTGTAAGTTGGGTTAAATGTTCTACCCGAAACAAGAAATAAATATTTTCCGCAGCTACTAAATACCGGAGAACTTACATCAAACCAGCCATCGGTAACAGCTTCGGATTTGCCAGTTTCGAGGTTGTAAATGAATACTTTATTCTTGCTATCGTAGAGGTCATCGGTATATACAACCCATTTACTGTCAGGCGACCACGAATATTCTCTAATTTCCCACATTTTTGAAGCTGTGATTTGAGTTATTTTTTTTGTGGAAATATCTACATAGCTCAATCTTAGTTTTTTGTCGCTCCAAATTATTTTTTTACTATCGGGCGACCATTCAATGTTGTACTTGTAAGTATCTGCATTTGAAGTTAATTGAATTGCTTCGTTTTTTCCTTCGGGGTCTTGAATAAAAATTTCAAATTCACCATTTTTGTCAGAAACGTAGGCTATCCATTTTCCATCGGGCGACCAAGTTGCGTATTTTTCGTGTGCTCCGCTAGTTTTTGTTATATTTTTTGTAACACCTTCTTTTGCTGGCAAATTGAAAATATCGCCTCGTGCAGCAAATATTAAGCGTTCACCGTTGGGAGAGCTATTTCCGCCAAAAATTAATTTAGACGCATCTACAATTTTAGTTCTACCCCAATTTAATTCATTGGAGATGAATATATTTATTTTTTCTGTTTGTTGAGTTTTTATATTGAATTTAAAAATAAATCCTCCTTTTTCAAATACAATAAAGTCACCTCCAATAGATGGAAATTTAATATCAAAGTCTTTAAAATCAGTAACTTTAGTTGTTTCTTTTGTTTCGGTATTGTATTTGAAGAGATTCATCGTAAAATCGCGGTCAGAAAGAAAATAAATTTCTTTTTGGTGCCACATCGGAAAAATATCTTGCGCTTTATTATTGGTAATATTCTCTGTTTTTTTTGTTTCAAAATCGAAAACCCAAACATCATCAGCCATTCCGCCGGTATAATGTTTCCAAGTTCTAAATTCTCTGAAAACTCTATTAAATGCAAGCTTCTTTCCGTCAGGCGAATAGGTGTTCCAAGCGCCATTATTTAAAGGCATTTCTTCTGACATGCCTCCTTCAGGGCTTACCAAAAATAGTTGTCCTCTAAAATCGTTGTAAGAATAGCGGCGAGAGCGGTAAATGATTTTTTTACCATCTGGAGTCCAACTTATTACAATATTATTGGGTCCCATGCGGTCTCCAACTTCGTCTCTGTCTAGGGTTGCGGTGTAGGTAAGTCTTTGAGGTTCACCACCTTGAGCTGGTATTTTGAAAACCTCAGTGTTTCCATCGTACTGACCTGTGAATGCAATGGTTTTTCCATCAGGAGAAAATCGTGCAAACATCTCATAACCAATGTGGTCAGTTAATTTTCGAGCTAAGCCACCATTGGCATTTGTTGTATATAAATCGCCGGCATAGCTGAAAACTAATTGGTCGCCATGGATAGCGGGAAAACGCAAAAGGCGCGCTTCTTCCTGTGCACTAAGCATTTGCATTATAGCAAGAAGGCTAAATAAAGCAACGATTTTTTTTAACATAGCATTTCGTTTTATGTGGTTTTTTTAAGTTAATTTTCAAAAAATAAATGTATTGCTATTTTTATTATTTTAATTTTATAAAAATATGAAATTTTTTTTTTACACTGAAATTTTTAAAACATTATTTTGTTTTAATTTATCGAAAAAAGGTAAACAATTTATAGTATAAACGTATAACATACTTATTTTCAAGCTATTAATCTATTTAAAATTGCTTATTTCGTTGAGTTTATCCGAAATTTCTTTGCGGAGATTCAGTATTTTTGCAAGAAAATGATTGTTTGACTTTTGTAAACTAACAAATTGCAACGACGAACGCACTTTTACAAACTGTTTGTAATAATGTAAACTTACATATAGCGAAGCCGGTAGCAAAATCAAATAAACCCATTTTACCCACCAAATATCAGTAAATAAGCTTACTATAAACATTTGTAACAGATAAATGAGTGGCGCAATTAATACACCTAAAACATATTTGATGGAACTGTGGAATTGCTGGTCTTTAATCTTTTGATTAATAAGCTTTTGTGGCAAAAGTGGCAGGTAGTTGTTTACAAGACTGAATAGATGAATGGGAAACAAAAGTAGCAGCAATAGAGCTTGCAAATAGAGTGAAATAGAGCTAAATTTTGCTTTTTTCACTTGCCAATCTCTAAAATCCAATCGCTTGAGTCCTTTTGAATATTCCTGTACTTTTTCATGTAACTCTTTCATTTCCTGCGGTTTTTGCTCATTAAAGATGTCGAGTGATTTTATCAGTTCTTTGTCTGTGATTAAATCATTTAGCGCATTTTTTTTCTCTAAGTTTACTTTTTTATACATTTCATCTCTGTACAAGTGGCGCATTATTTCATACGAGTCGTAATATTCTACGTTTTCAATATTTATAATTAACTTTTTCATTTCTTCGGCTAACTTTTTGTTAAATAGATTGATACCTCTATTATCGCTAGCCAAAAATTCATCTTTAAACTCATTCACTGAAATAGGTTTTCCATAAATAACGGTTACATTTGTTAGCAGATTTGTGTAGTTATCGTAATAAATTCCAGCAGGAATAACTACAAGGTCGAGTGAAAAATCAGTAACAGCTTCTGCTTGAAAAGCAATGCGTGCGAGTCCTTTTTTTAGTGGCAACAAAAAGCGCTTTGAATTGTGCGCCGCTTCAGGAAAAATAATAATTGGAATGTTATTTTTGAGCACTTCTGCCGAGCGTTTGAAAATAGGCTCATTTTTGCTTAAATTTTCTTTTCCGTCCCTAATTCTATAGGCTGGCATCATTCGTGCCCACTCTATAAATTTAGCTAAGTGCTTGTTGCTGAATAAGTCGGCACGTGCAATAAAAACAGGGCGTTGAAAAGCATCGATAATTACAGCAGCGTCCATGAGCGCGTTTTGGTGATTAGGCGCAATCATGTAGGCTTTATCTCTTGGTATATTTTCTAATCCATACACATTCACTGAGTTGTAGAAAAAACCACGCATTAAAAACATGGCATATTCTCTTACTGCTTTGTACGACAAATAAAATTTATCTATTTTTTTGAATATTTTTACTTCGTTTTCTTTTGTCATTGTTTAAGTTCCTTACTTTATTCTAAATTATATATTTTTTTCTACAAAATGTTTTTTGTTATAAGAGAATAGGAATTAATAATTATAGTATTTTATAGCTAAATGGGTTTAAATCCCTTAATTAAGTAATAAATTATAGTTATTTATTTTCTCATAAACAAACTGCTTGATATGCAAAAATAATTATATTATTGGTTTTGGCAAGCAAAAAAAAGATATTTTATTTTATACTTTGCAATAATTATTCTATTTTGGGGTTAAATATAAATTGTTTTTGTAAATAAATTTTTGTTTTTGTTTTAAAATATTGTAAATTAGCCGTCTATAATTCATTTGCTTTAGTTATTTTTGTTGGTTCTTACAAGATTAGTTTCTATTTTGCCTTTAATTTTAATACTCTGAAATAATGAAAATCTGGAAATCAAATAGTTTTTTATTTTTATTCATTTTCTTTTTTCTTACGAGTAATATCTCTAATTGTCAGCTTGTTAATGTTGAAAAACGAAGGCAGAGAATTCAAGATACTTTAATCGGTGCAGTAGGAATTTCGGCAAACATTCTTAAAAATACAAAAGATGTCATTCTTATAAATGGAAATTTATCTATTGATTGGAATTTTAGAAATACTACTTTTTTATTGTATAGTGAGCTATCTTATAACAAAGTAAATGACGAAATATTAGTGAATGATAGTTATCAGCATTTAAGGTACAATTATCGATTTTCGCAAATAAATTTTATGACGCTCGAGTTTTTTGGTCAGAACCAATTCAATATGATAAAGTTGCTTGAGCATCGCAATATAGCTGGGGGAGGCTTTCGTTTAGGTCTTTTCGATAAGGAAAAATTCTATTTATATTTTTCGCCACTTTTTATGTTTGAGAGAGAAGTACTTAGCGATGGCTTGCATACAATCAATAGACGTTTTAAAGGCGATTTTTATATTTCAATGGGCTTTTATGTCAATCAGGTATTTAAAGTTAGTCATGTTACTTATTATCAGCCAAATATTTATAAATTTCAAGAATTTAGAATAATGAGTGAGACGTCGCTTTCATTTAAAATTCTAAAAAATATAGCATTTTCTTTTGATTTTAGTGTTTCTTATGATTCTCATCCACCGATAGATTACAAATTGGAAAATCCTGCAGCAATTCCAAAACTTTTTTACATTGCAAAAAATGGATTTCTATTTAATTTTTAAAACAGCACAGATGTCTATTTTTTTATTAAAAAATTTGTACCCACATAAATTATATTATTGCTTTAAACATAGCTTCTGCTTTTAGAAGGCATTCATTGTATTCATTTTCAGCTATCGACAGGTGAGTTATTGCACTACCTACCATAAACGAAAGGTATTTCTCTGCTGAGTTGTAAAGAATGGTGCGTATGATTACGTTGAAATCAAAATCTCCGTTAGGTTTTATATAACCAATTGAACCTGAGTAAATTCCTCTTTTTGTGAACTCATATTGTTCTATCAATTGCATTGCCTTTATTTTGGGTGCTCCAGTCATAGAACCCATTGGAAAACAATTTTTTAGCGTTGCAATTCCGTCTTTTTCAGAGTCTAAAGTGCAGCTAATGCTCGAAATCATCTGGTGCACCTGCGCAAAGCTATAAATTTTGCACAATTCATCTACTTTTACACTTCCAAAACTTGCCGTTTTCGACAAGTCGTTGCGTACCAAATCTACAATCATTATATTTTCTGCACGCTCTTTTATATCATTTTCAAGTAATTGCGAAAGCAGTGCATCTTCTTCGGGAGTTTTGCCTCGTTTTATTGTGCCTTTGATGGGTTGCGAAATTATTTTTGTTCCTATTTTTCTTAAAAAGCGTTCTGGTGAGGCTGAAATAGCAAATATTTCGTCATTTCGGTAAAAACAGGAGAATGGAGTAGGTGATATTTTGCATATTTTGTTATATAGTATGTCTGTTGCTATCGTTATTTTGGGTGCAAAAAATTCCATGCAATAGTTGATTTCGTAGATATCGCCTACGCTGATATGTTCCTTTAATTTATTTACAGCCTCTATGTATTTATTTTTAGATACTCTTTGTTTTATTTTTACTTCAGGTAGGTTATTTTCTTCGCAAAGCGTATATTTTTTTATCAATTTAATTAGATTGATTGCTTCATTTTCTGTATTAAATTGTGGCAAATATTCTACTACAAGTTTTTTCTCCTTTATTAAAATCACAAACTGGGGTTGAAAAAAGTGCATTTTGGGAGCCTTTATTCCATCAAAATTACTTGATGTTAGAGGTTCTGTCTCATTTTTCAAATCATAAGAAAAATAGCCAAAAAGCCAATCGTTTAGTTTGTTAAATTCTTGTTGTAAGGCACCAAAGTTATTATTTGCAACGTTTTTAATTTCCGCAATCTTTTCTATTGCTGCGATAAAATCATATTCGAGTACTAAATTGGGGTTCTGATTAAAACTATTTCTATCTAAAATACTGAAAATTTGATAATTAGATACATAGCTAATGAGTTTTTTTTTGAAATGTTCAGGAGATTCCAAAGCTACTGTTATTGATTTTCTCATGGTAAGATTTGCAAATAATTTTGTATCAATTTAATAAATTAGTTTATTTTTATTATAAAAAAATAGACGAATTGTCTGAATTTAATTTGGCAAATATAGATAAACTATTTTTTGGCAAAAAAAAACACCCCGAACAAGTGTTCGAGGTGTAAAAACAAAATCTAACCATGAAAAAATTAATGTTTGCTCAAGTAATTTGCAATTCCTTCTTGCGATGCTTTTAAAGCCTCTTCGCCTTCGTTCCAGTTTGCAGGGCAAACTTCGCCATGTTTTTCAAAATATTGAAGCGCATTTACCATGCGAAGTGTTTCGTTTACATTTCTGCCAAGTGGCATATTGTTAATTGTTTCGTGTTGCACAACTCCTTCTTTATCAATAAGAAATAAACCTCTATATGCCATTGGAGTGCCGCTGAAAGAGCTATTTCCTTCGTCGTCGTAGTCATATTGTCCGGCTAATACGCCAAAGTTTTCGGCTATTGTTTTTGCAGAATCTGCAACTAACGGATATTTAACACCTTTAATACCGCCATCGTTTTTCTCAGTTTGCAACCATTTCCAATGCGAAAATTGTGAATCAACCGAACAGCCAACTACTGCTACATTTTTAGCGTCGAACTCTGCTATTCTTTCTTGGAAAGCTAAAATTTCAGTTGGACAAACAAAAGTGAAGTCTGCTGGGTAAAAATAAAAAACTACGTATTTTTTTCCTAAATATTGCTTTAATGAGAAGTTTTCTACTATTTCTCCGCCATTTACTACAGCTGGTGCTGTAAAAAGTGGTGCTTTTTTTCCTACTAATGACATGAATTATTTATTTATGAGTTTATATTTAATTAATTTTGTATAAATGAAAATTTGCGTTTTATATTTTCAGATACAAAGGTATGAAATTATTTTTAATTTAGAAACATTTTAAATAAATATTTTCTAAAAAAAAAAATATTATTTTAAACATATTGGTTTTTAGGGAATTAAGTAAATAGTCATTTTGCTTTTTTTCGATTTTATTTTAGTATCAATTTTGCATATTATTTGCTAATTGCAACACTTTTATTAATTTTGTATTCAAAACGGCTAGTAAACTTTCTTAAAATTAGGCGTTCTGTTCTGTTTTTTGGATTGTTTTTATAAATAAAATGTTATGCTGCAAAAAAAATATGAGTGCGTATTAATTGGCGTTTCTGCCGGCGGGATGACGGCTTTGCAGCAAATTTTACCTTTTTTGCCACAAAATTTTTCACTTCCTATTGTAATTGTGCAGCATTTGCATCCTCACCAAGGAAATTTTCATATAAAATTTTATAGTAGCAAATGTCAAGTTCTGGTGAGCGAAGCCACTGAGCAGTCTGCTATTTTAGCTGGTAATGTTTATTTTGCACCAGCTAATTATCATTTACTTATTGAAGAATCAAAAGTTTTTTCTCTATCTGTCGATCCAAAAGTAAATTTTTCTCGTCCATCGATTGATGTTTTATTTGAGTCGGCTATTGAAGCTTATGGCGACAAATTGGTTGCTATAATTTTGACAGGTGCAAATAATGACGGTGCGAAATCGCTTAAAATGCTACACGATGCTGGCGGATTTACTATCGTTCAAGACCCTTCGGAAGCAGAAGTTGATGCAATGCCTAAAAATGCTATAAAACTTCACAATCCATCGAAAGTATTGAAGTTGAACGAGATTAAAGATTTTTTGCTAGCATTGCATGTTCATTAATATTTTCTTATTTTTTACTATAATTTTAGCAGTATTAATAGTAAATTAGATTTGGATTATTAACTTTTGATGATTTTAAATTTACTTTAACTAGGCATTGCTTAGCGTCTGATTTTGTGAAAATTGTTTCTTCTGTATTTGTTTGTTTTATATTTAATTGCTTTTTTTTACTTTATTTATTTTTGCCAATTTACTTCTATTCAAATTGTGTTTCTTTTTTTTCATTTTTTTAGAACAAAATTTTTGTCATTTTGCATTTGTTTACAAATTACATCATTAAAAAAAGCGGAACATGTTGATTATGAGTACTTTTTTGTAAATTTTAAATTGTAATTCGATGGTAAATTGCAAAACGATACAAAAATAAACCAAACAAAAACCGGCACGCACACAAACACATTTGTAAACCAAACAAAAACCAGCACGCACACAAAGTTCATAAATAGTACGGAATATTGGCTTTAAATACCAGGGATTTTATTTTAAAATATTAATTACCTATTATTTATGCTTATTTTTAGTTGTATTTTGGTGTGTGTTTTGGAATGAGTTTAGATGTAAACTACTTTAGATGGAAATAATATTGTGAGTCGTTTTTTTAAGAAGTTAATTGTTTTAAAATCTTACCAGCTTGAGCCACCGCCACCGCCAAACCCACCGCCACTTCTGAAGCTTGTGCTACTTCTAAAGCTACTTCCACCAGACCATGATGCTCTACTCGAATTATTCCAAGTACTTCTTTTCCAAGAGTTTGAAGCATTGTAATTCAATACTTGTTCTATTTTATGCATGGTATTTAGCGTTTTTTTTGCAAATTCACTAGTAGAAAGTGGAAGGTTATTTTTTCCGTAATCTATTGGTTTATTGATAGTTAATTCATTAAATTTTTCAGACCAAATTTTGCCTTTCCCCATAATGATAGCAAAGGCGATAGTTTCCGAAAAATAATTCTCATTTTTGCTTATTAAAGTCTCTAGTCTTTCTTTTTCAGCTATTTCAATAAATTCAGCAAATCCGATTAAATGTTTATAAATTTTATTTCCAAAGTGAGCTCTTTTTGGCATTATTTTTCCAAAGAAAAATACGATGATTGAACTTGATAATAAGCTAATAAACAATTGGTTGAATCTAAATTCGTTTAAAAATACAATTCCTGAGCTTATCAAAGTAACGATGGAAAGTACTACTAAAAATTGTCCAAAGCCATAAGTGCCCGGGGTGTAGAAATTATTTGTTTTTGCATGTCTAACCATCTGTTTAAAAGCTTTTTGCAATTTACTTGCAAATTTGCCTTTAAATTGGCTGAGTTGCACAATTTCGGTTTCTTTTTTTCCATAAAAAATACTATTAAAAATTGTTTTTTCGAAATTTTTTGCTGTTTTTGGTAGATTTTTTAGCAATTTGAATGAAATTTCGTGCCCATCATCGATGATTGTTATGTAGTTTTTTGCAGCCCAATAATAAAATAACGCAATTAAATCGCGTTTGTGCAATTTATTATCCCAAAGCAAACCTGCTTCTGCTGGTGTTACATTTTCTGGTGCATGGTATTGTACTACAAGTGTGGTTTCAATTTCTTTACCTATTAATAACCAAATAATTAGAAGTACAAAAAATACAAAAACCGGAATTAGCAGCGTGGAGTTATTGATTAGAAAAAGATTTATTTCGCTTGATACAGAGATATTTGTAAATACGCTTTCTGGAAAGCGGATAGCAATGGCAAAAGGTGTTTGTGCTGCATTTATCAATCCTAATTTTAGGCTAATTTTATTTTTTTCAATGCTAAATGGGATTTTTTTGCTTAGGCTGTCGTTGTAAGTAATATAGCAATTAATTTGCTCGTTTTCAATGGGTTTTGGCAGTTCAATGCTGCAAAAAGTTTCTTTAATAGGTTCGCAAGTGTTTGTTAAAATAGGAATGTGTACAATAATTCCCGAATCGGTGCTAGTGGTAATGTCGTAAACACTGTATTTGATGTTCATGGTTGCATTGTTCTGATTTTCAAGTTCTGAGTACCAAGTGTACTGTTGCTCGCTGGCAAAATTGTTTACAAACGTATTGGGAGAAAACTCGATATTTGAGTAGTAAGGTTTGTAAACATCGCTGAAAAAACTTTGCCGATTAGTACGAATTGTTCTACTTTCAAAATGCTGAAAATCAAAGTAATATATTTTTCTATACAAATTGTAAACAAGTGGGAAAGGCTGTTTCTTTTTATAATTTTCGAAAAAATTGATTTCAATTTTTTCGTTGAAATGAATAAGTTTGTCATTATCTATTTTAATGTTTACATTTATATTGTCGATATAATAATTAGTAGCAGATTTAATTATTTCAGAATCAGGTAAGTTTCCAATTGTATTTTCGGGCAATTGGAGTAAAATTTCTTCTGGTTTGTTTGTTTTCAGAAAGTTAGCGTCTATTTTATTTTTTGAAGCAATTAGTTTTGTTTTTGAATTCTTTAAATTTTTTGATTGTTCTAAATTTACGCTTTTGTCGGTTTTTATCGAAAAATGGGCATCGAACGGGTAATTTTCGTTACTTTGAGTAAAAAAATTCCATGCAAAAAAATTTTTATTCTTTTGTTTGTATAAACTGCCCCATGTTTGATATTGTAATTCAATGATTTGCTTGCCGTTAAGCATTGGACTATTGCTTGCCGAACCAATATGAAATTGATAAAAATCGCCTTTTTCTTTTATTGTTACTTTAAATTTATTTTTTTGAGTATTGAATTTCAAGAAGATTTCTTGCTGTTTTCCGTTTTCAATCGTTATAAATTTAGGAATTTCATAAATAAATCCATTTTGGAAATTATTAAAATTTACTTCAATTGAATCGACAAAATTGCATGAGCCATTGTGATTTATCTTTACAAAACTTTTAATTTTTTCAATTTTATAAGCAGTTTGCAAATATTTTTTTTGAAATTTCAAGGCTATTGAAATACCTTCGTTGGGATTTAGTATTTTAGTGCTTTCTCCAATTAACTGCGATGGATTTAGTGTATAAATTGCATCGTGATTTTGCTGCCCCTTCTCTCCTGTAACTATTTGAATATCAGATTTTTTTAATGCGTATGCTTTTTTCAAATGTATTTCGAAATTGACCTTATTTATTGGCACATTCCATTCATTTCCAATTATATTCCACGTAATTTCGTCGTATAAACTGAATGGATTTACAATGCCTGAAACTTTGTAGTGAATGATATATTCTTGTTTTCCGTTGACTAATTTATTGGGCGAACCAATTTTAATTTCTAAATTATTGTAATTTTCAGTTGTAGCGAATTGTCGATTTTCTACCGAAAGGTCGTAAATTTTGATAAAATAGGAGCTAGTTGGCTCAGCTCTAAACGATTTGAGCGAGTCGGGAAGGTACGAAATGTGGTATTGAAAAGGAATTGTTCTGAGTATTCCGCGTCTTGCAGCTGTAAAGTTTACGTTTATTTTTTCGGTAATTTCCATACTTCCGTCAGGCAGAATTTCAATTTTTACATGAAAATTTTCTATGTAAAAATCTTCTGCAATGGCAGAAAAATTGAGTATTAAACTTATGAAGATTGCAATTGTGTGTTTCATTTTTTCAGACACTATTTAAAATTGGCTTCAGGGTTTTCTTTTACTTGGTCATAATTTTCTACCTCAAAAAATTGGAAAGTTTGAAAACCTAAAAAATTGGCAAAAATTATTCCTGGAAAACTTTCTATTGCATTATTGCTGTCGCGCACTACGGCATTGTAATAGCGGCGTGCAAGCTGAATTTGTTTTTCGATATCTTCCAAGGCGTTTTGAAAGTCGAGAAAGTTTTTATTTGCTTGCAAATCAGGATATTTGCTTGCAAGTTCAAGTATTTGCTGCATCGAATTTGATAGTTTATTTTCTGCTTTGGCTTGCATTTCAACTCCTTGTGCTTCAATTCCTTGCTCTCTATATTTAGCAATCGAATCAATTATGGATTCTTCGTGCGTAGCAATGGCTTTTACAGTACTTAATAAATTGGGAATGAGACTATAACGTCGTTTCAATTGCACTTCTATTCCACTCCAAGCTTCGCTGGTTTTGTTTTTATTACGAACAAATTTGTTGTAATAAATTGCAATAATTATTATAGTTAAGAGGCTGATTATTAAAATTGAATATATAAATATCATGGTTTTAATTTTTTTATTATAGAGTTGTTTTATTTTTCAAAAAAAAACAGTTTGTTTTTAGTTCTCTAAATATTTGCTATATTTTTTATCGTTTTCCATCAATTCCATTTTAAGTTTTGCTTTGCCAAAACCAAATTCGTAGGCTTTTGTATAATATTGATAAGCAAGCTGAAGCAAATTTTTTTTCTTTTTTTTTGCTAAAATACCACTTGTTTTGTCAGCTAAATCTTTTAAATCGTTAGACAAGTCGTAGTAAGTTTGGGCTGTTGTTTGCTTTGCTTTTGTTACTTGCTTTTCGGTTTCAATAATTTGGGCTTTTAGTTTTTCCAGCTTTAAGTTTTGTGCGAAATATTTTTCTTCTAACTCATTAATTACATTATTGTTAGAAATAAATTTCTCATCTTTTTCTTTTATTAATTCACTCAAATAGATTGTTTCGTTTTTTTGCAATTCTATTTCTTTTAATAGGTCATTGTAATAATTTGTTTTTTTAGTTATTCGGGTGTTTAGCTCGCTTATATATATTCTGGGCAGTGCCGAGTTTTGTGTATTTAGTTCGTTTTCAAATAGATGAAGTTCAATTTGCTTATCTTTGAGCATATTGTTCAAGTGTTTTATTTTAGTGAGTGCAAACGTTTTTTTTGTTTTGGATATTGAAGCTAATTCTTTGTCTTCTAGGCTTATAGAATCAAAAATATACTCAGTTTTGTATATCAAATTATTCATTTCAAGCAAATTTAGGCTATCCTTCTTTATTTTATTTTTTAGCATGGCTATTTCATTATCAACTTCGCTATTTTTGATGCACGAGGTTAAAACTAAAAAGCTTATTATCAATGAATTAAATATGTAAATTAGTGTTTTTTGCATAAATTTTATTACTTATTCTATTTTTTTTTGAATAGATTATTTTACATCGTTTTTTAAACTCGATGCTCTTACAATTAGCTCTGTATTAATCATATACGTTTGAGGAGCATAATTTTCAATATTTCCTTCGAGCCTATTAATTAGTACTTCGGCAGCTTTGCAGCCCATTTCGTATCCATGCTGCTCTATCGACGAAAGGTTTGGTTCTATAATTTTGGAAATAATTCCGTCGCTAAAACCAATTACAGCTACGTCTTTAGGAATGGAAAGTCCTTTATTCTTGATACTTATCATAGCTCCGGCAGCAGTAGCATCGTTTACTGCAAAAATTCCATCGGGTGGATTTTTCATCGAAAGCATTGAATGTGTTACAATTAGCGCTTGCTCGTGCTGGTCGCATTGTACTACCAATTCTTTTTCGTAGGGGATACCGTATTTTTCGAGAGCTTCCAAATAGCCAATGAATCTATCGCGCCCAATGGCTAAATTTTGTGGTGCACTGTAATGAGCTATTCGCTTGCAGCCGTTCAAAATCAGGTGTTCGGTTGCTAAAAATGCTCCTTTTTTGTCATCAACAATTACTCGGTCTGTTTCGAGCGATTTGCAAATTCGGTCGAAAAATACAATAGGTATTCCGTTGTCTTGCAGGTTTTTAAAGTGGTCATTTTTCCGAGTTTCTTTTGCCAGTGAGCATAAAATACCATCAACTCTTGCCGCTAAAAGAGTTTCAGCTCCTCTAACTTCGCGCAAATAATCGTCGTTGGATTGGCTAATCATGATGTGATATCCAGCTTTGAAAGCCACATCATCGATTCCGCTAATGACCGATGAAAAAAAATGGTGTACTATTTCTGGTACAATTACTCCCAATGTTTTGCTTCTACTGCTCCTGAGGCTCAGTGCAATAGTGTTGGGTTTGTACTTCAATTTTTTTGCTAATTCCAAAACATCTTTCTTCGTTTTTTCGCTAATGCTGGGGTGATTTTTTAGCGCACGCGAAACCGTGGAAGCCGAGATTTTCAATTCTTTGGCAATATCTTTTATGGTAATTTGTGAGCTTCTCATTTTTTACCGTTTGTTTGGTTGATATAATGAAGTTTTACTTTTCCGGTTTTTGTATTGAAAATTATTTTCCTTCCGAGCTTTCCTTCAGTGTTAGAACTCATTACAGGAATTTTGTATTCGCTGAGCATTTCAAAAGCAATTGCGGCATTTCTTTTTCCAATGATAAAGCTATTACTTTCAGTTTCTAATACTTCGCCACCGCCAAAAACTTTTGCTTGCATATTTGTTCTTTTAACTCCTTGGTTTTCAAGTTTTTCAATTAATCTTTTTATTGCAATATTTCCATATTTGGGCGAGGCTAAGCCTTTTCCATTCCACAAAGGTAGCATATAATGGTTCATGCCTCCAATTTGCGTAATGGGATCCCAAATGCAAACAGCAATGCAAGAACCTAAAATTGTTAGAATATTAGTTTCTTCCTTGCTAACATGGAGGTTTGATGGAAATAAAAAATAGGAAATTGGTTCGTTGTTGAGCATAATTTTAGAAAATTTCTTCGGTTTCATCGTCAAAAAGAAATTCATCTAAGATAGCGTTTGTGCTTTCTATGTTTTCTTTTTGAATAATTGGCAGAGTAATTGTAAAGGTTGCGCCTTTGTCAAGTTCCGATTCTACTTTTATTTTTCCATTGAGCAGGTTAACGTAAGCCAACGCAATAGACAGTCCCAATCCATGTCCACGATTGATTGAATTTATCGAATTGTCTATTTTTTTGAATCTATCAAAGATTACCGAAATGTATTCTTTCGAAATACCAATTCCAAAATCTTGAACAGACATGCTAAGTTCTGAGTTCGAAATGCTTATTTTTATAACAATTCGGTTGTATTCTTTGCTAAATTTAATTGCATTTCGTAGAATATTTGAAAAAATTAAGCGCAATTTGGCTTCATCGCTCAACTGTCGGTTGTTTTGGGCTGTGAAATTTTCAAATTTCAATTCAGTTTTTAGTTTTTTTTCAATTAGCTTCGATTGATAATTTTCAATTTCTTCATTTATAAGTTCTTCTATGTTGATGAATGAAAAATCGGGATTTGTATCACCTGCTTCAATTTCGGCAGCAGCAAAAATATTTCGCAATTGTTGGTCTAGTTCAAAGGCTTCGTTGTGAATTATTTCGGAGAAGTTAATTATTTTATACAACTTGTCTTTTGGCAATTGTGATATATTTTTCGAAATTCCTATTATTGACGATAGCGGATTGATAATTTCATTTCTTATGTGCGATAAAAAATGGGTTTTGATTGCTTCCGATTCTTCCAGTTTCACGTTTACCTCTTTAAGCTCTTCGGTAAGTTTTTGCAATTCGCTAAGCGCTTTTTCATTTTCAGTAAATCTATTTTCAAGCTCTTGAATTAGCTCTTTATCTGTAAGTTTTGACATATTTGTTTTGTTTTAGTCTTTTTTTTAGAAAAAAAATATCTTCGCTTTAAATCTTTCTTATGATTCCCTTTTTAGATTAAAAAATTGTGTTAATGTGCTTTCATAAAGATAGTTGGCTTTACTTGTTTCACATTAAGTTTCATGTTAGTTACCGATTCCGAATGCCCAAGAAACAAAAAGCCGTTGGGTTTAAGTTTATCAATCAGTCGGTTAAGTACTTTTTCTTGAGTTTCGCGGTCGAAATAAATCAGTACGTTGCGGCAAAAAATAATATCAAAACTTGGTATTTTTGTTTCATAATTCTTATTCATCAGATTAAGTAGTTGAAAACTAGTTTTGTCGCGTAAACTTTGCACAACTCGTACTGTTTTAGCATCTCTATCTTTGCTTCTTAAAAAATATTTTTTTTTCAGGTGCATAGGAATTGGCACAATTGCATTTTCCGAGTAAATAGCAGTAATTGCTTTCGAAAGCATTGTTTTTGAGATGTCAGTACCTAAAATATTAAAATTGAGCAATGGATTTCTGTCTTTAAACTCAGACAAAACCATGGCTAAAGTATAAACTTCTTCACCACTAGAAGCTGCTGAACTCCAAACATTTAGACTGTTCATGTTACTTTTCATAAAGAGCGGAAGTAATTCATTGGTCATAAACTCAAAGTGAGCATTTTCTCTAAAAAAATCGGTTTTATTGGTCGAAACTTCATCAATCATGTATAAAACTTCGTTTTGCAAACCCTCAGAGCTAAATAAATAGTTGATATATTCACCAAAGCTACTCATTTTAAGAGTTCTAAGTCGTTTTAACAATCTACTTTGCAGCATCGTTTTTTTTGCTAGTGGAAGTTTTATTCCATAGTTATCGTAAATGAATTTGCTCAGTTTTGTAAATTCGCTATCACTCAGTGAAGTTTTATAAATATTTAGAATGAAATTTGGGTCGTTCATAATTTGTTAATTTAAAAATTTTCATAGATTTCATTTGAAGTTAATTTGGCATAAAATACAGAAAATCAGTTATTTTATTGTTTTTAAAATCTCCTCTATTCCTTTTTCAGTCGTTGTTAGTTTTTCTTTGCAAGCTGTAATTAATTCTGCTGCTCTTTTCACTTTTTCCGAAAGAATGTCCACATCTATCTCTTCATTTTCTATTTCAGTTAGAATTGTTTCTATTTCAGTCATTGATTCTGAGTACGATACGTTTTTTTTTCCCATTTTAGAATTTTCTTAAAAAGTTAGCGAAAAGATTAAAAAATACTCATTTCTTTCCAAAGTTTTTCAAATTGATTTTTAAAAAGAGTTGTATTGCTTTGATTATTTATAACTATCACATTTTCATGGTTATAAAGCTCTGCACTTCGAGTCCAATTGTAGCTTCCGGTCAGCACCAGTTTACTGTCGATAATTGCAAATTTGTGGTGCATGTGGTTGCTGGTGTTATCTATTTTAACAGGAATGCCTGCTTGTGCAAGTAATTGTATATCAGAGCCTTTATCCAATAATTTTTCGTTGTCGCTTAAAATTCTTACCTTCACTTTTCGTTTGTGTGCTTCTATTAGTTTATTACTAATTTCGTTGTCGCTGATAGTAAACACGCACACATCTAAGCTGTTTTGGGCTTGGCTAATTGCTTCTATAATAGCAACTTTGCATTCACTTCCTGGTGAAAAAAACGTTTCAATATCATTTTGAACTTCTTTTTCTAAGCCGTTGAGTGCCTTATTTGCGTTTTCGAGCCATTCTACTATCATTTTATTATTTGTGGCATTGACTTTTGCCAAAGCAATATCAAAAATTTTGCTTCGTATAAAATCAATTTCTCTTTTGCTCAAATTTTTATCTTGTAGTTGTTGTTTGATATTTTTGCGTTCAAAACTTCCAAAAATTTCATCAGCTACCGAATCTTCAAAAAGTTTAATAATATTGTCCATTTATTGAAATTATAATTTGTTGAATATTAAATTGTTCTGTTTTTTTTTACCCTCAATATTTATACGTGTAAATATATAATTTTTTTTTTATTTTAGATAAATTTTATAAAAAAAACTTTAACGAATTTTGTTTTAATAAAAAAAAAGTTAAAATTTATATTTCAGAGGTTTTCATGCAGACACTAAATAGCACTAGTACTTATTATTACTTTATATTTTGGTGACTTTATGATATATTTTTTTTAGAAAATGTTTAAAAGCATAAAGTTTTAATCCTAGCGTTTTATAACAATATAAAAAAAATAGATTTTCAGTGTTTAGTTTTAACACATGAAAATCTATTAAATTTTAAAGAAGGTATTTTAAGCACTAATAATTTTACCCGTTTCTGGATTTCTCTCAGAGCCATGCATACTGTGAGGTATTGAAAAAATGATAAGCACGAAAAGTGCACCTACAACCATTGCCCATCTTCTTTCCTTTTTCAAGTTTAGCATTACTGCAACAACCCAAGCTATAAAGCCGAAAAGCGTTTTATTGTCAGTCAAATCCCACCCCCAAGGAATTCCAGTCCAATACTCGCCAAAAGCAAATTTTTGAACAATAGGTCCAAATACTAAACCACCTAAAGTAAACAATACCAGAGCAATAAAAGCGTATAATTTATAATTTGGTTTATTTGTAATTGCGTAAAGAGCTGATAATGTTATAAAAAATAGAGAAAAGAACATCATAAAAATATGAGGAATCAGCACCCATTGGGGTACATCGCCTTTGAATCGTATAATTATAGTATCTTCCTTATTTACAAAAATACTTTTTCCATTATCGCTAAATTCTAAAAAATATTCCAGTTTTCCGGCTGGAGCTTGATGCGGAAGTTCTAATTGAAGACTATCGCCATTTTTTACCATTTCAACTATTGTAAATTCATTCTTGGTCGGGTAAAGTCGATAATGTAGTTTTCCACTTGTATTTTTTCCAACGAAGATACTAAATTTGCAATTTTCATTGCCACCATGCGAGCGTAAGAGCTTGAATTTATATGAATTACCTCCAATTTCAATTTTTTCTCTTTTTGGGTAAGTTGGTCCTGTTAATCGCTGATAAATGCTTGTGCCAATTACAATTATCAGTGCAAAAACCCAAAGACTTGCCGTTTTTAGCTTATTTTTCATTTTTTTAAATTTTATAACTGAATTAGTAAAATCATTTTTTCGTTATTTCTGATTATATCAACAGAAATGGTTTCTCCAAGTTTAAGGGCTTGCAATCGGTTCATATAATCATAAACATTTGTTACTTCTTTGCCATTAATTCCTACAATTATATCACCTTTTAGCATTCCCGCTTTGTGTGCCGGACGACCTGGTGTAACTGCATCAACGCCCAAACCAGAGGTTTTTGATTCGCCAAAAGCGGGCATAATCCCTAATGTTACTTTAAGTCCTCTACTTGAACTTTGAGCGGTTTTGGGACCTGCTTCTTGAAAGACTAGTGATTCGTTTCTATTTAATAATGAGAAGAGTAGCTCGTAACTGTAATCGCCAATTGTTTTCATTCCGTCAAAGTTGATGTATTGTGTATCGTCCTTTGGAGTGTGGTAGTCGGGGTGAGCACCACTCGACATGAAAAAAACCGGAATATTGTTTGCATAAAAAGCGGCATGGTCAGAGGGACCAAAGCCTTCTTTTGAAAACGAAAGCTCCAAATTATTGGGGTTTGTTATTGAATTAAGGAGTGTTTCTGTTTCTGGGCTTGTGCCTGTTCCTCCAATAGAAAGTTTTTTGGTATCTTTATCTAATCGTCCAATCATATCGAAGTTGAGCATTGCTTTTACTTTAGATAGCTCAAAAAGAGGATTTTCGGTATAAAATTTTGAACCTAATAATCCCATTTCTTCGGCATCGAAAGCAATTACCAGCAAACTTCTTTTAATTTGCTTTTTATTGCCAGCTATTTTTTCGGCAAGCTCAATAATTCCAGCTACACCCGAAGCATTATCATCTGCTCCATTGTGAACGGCAGTAGTGTCGGGAGTTCTTGATCCTGAGCCAAATCCGCCCATTCCTAAGTGGTCATAATGTGCACCAATTACAATAATTTCGTTTTTCAATTTTGCATCGCTTCCTTCTAAAAAGGCAACTACGTTTTGAGCTTTTGATTTTGTAAAATCCACATTTACAGTTGCTTTTAAGGTTTGGTTGCACGTAAAGCTTATCGTTTTGCTTGTGGAATTGATTTGGGCTTCAATTTCATTTATTGTTTTTGAAGCTAAAATTTTGTCGGCAATTTCGCGTTTCAATTCAAATGCCGGAAGACTTGCTTTGCTTAGTCCGCGTGGATTATCCAAGGGCGTAAGTTCGTCTTTTTCGCTATGAATTTTGCCCGACACAAAAATAACGCCTAATGCGCCTTTGTCTTTGGCTGTCAGCGTTTTGCTTCTGGTGTTTGAATATGGAATAAACAAACTATTGCGATTGCTTGGTTCTGGGTCGCCTTGCAATACGATAACCCACTTTCCTTTTACGTCAATATCTTGATAATCATTCCATTTCAATTTTTCTTCATTGATGTCGAACCCATAACCTGCAAAAACAACTTCGCCTTCATAAGTTCCATTTTGAGAAAAACTAAGCGGCATAAAATCATTTTTAACAGAATAAGTTATACCATTGAAAATTAGCGAATTATTGGGATTTAATTCAACTCCGCTTGTTACTTCAAAAAATTGAAACCCTTTTGTTCCAAGTAGTTTTAATCCCGATTTTTTTAATTCCTGTGCAATATATTCTGCTGCTTTATAATGCTCAGGTGTTCCGGGTTTTCTACCTTTTAATTCATCTGAGGCAAGGTATCCAACGTGTTGATTTAATTCTTTTTGAGTAATTTCTTTCTGCGCAGTTGCATAGTTTGCTATTGCTAAAAAGATAACTACTACTAATATTGATTTTATGTTCATAATGCTTTTTTTGTAAATAGTTGATTAATAATTTTTTATTTGTTTTTTTCTCTAAAAATATAATTTCAAAAATAAAAAATATTGAAAGATAAAAAAATTTTAGTTTATAATAAAAAGAGGAATAACTCTTTTTTTAGATAAATAAATCTACGTAATGCTAATTTTGAGATACTTATGTCTTATTGTTTATTTAGTTGCTTATATTTTAGTTGAAATTAGGATATACTTCAAAGCTGTTATTAAATCGATATGATTTTTGTTGTTTTGATGTAGATATATAAAATATACTATCTTATAAATCAGTACATAGAAAAATATTTGATGTATAAAATCTGGCAATATTTATGTTAAAATTATACTTATTTTAAGCACTATTCTAGTTTTTAAAGAGACTACAAAATAATGTAAAAACTACATTTTTTTACAAATGTCAATTCTTTTCTTAAATAAGTATTTCTTTGCTATGGTATTAAATTATTGATTTTAAATTAGCTATTTTAAGAATTAAAATTATTTGTGTTTTTTTTAGAAAAAAAATCGAAAAAGGATAAAATTCAATTTTTTTTCTTATCTTTGAATTTCATAAAAAATAATATTATATTGGAAGCAATTGATGATTTCAGAGAGCAAAAGTAATTACGTAAAGAATCCATATCCCGGAATACGTAGTTTTAGAGTAGAAGAAAGTCATTTATTTTTTGGTAGAGAAAAACAAATAAATGAACTGCTTGATATTCTGAATAGGTCTAATTTTATTGCTATTACAGGCGCATCGGGTAGTGGAAAATCTTCGTTGATAAAAGCGGGATTAATTCCGGCATTGAGCAAGCAGTCAGAGAAATGGAGTTCTGTTATTTTCCGACCAGGGAATAATTTATTTTACAACATGTCTGTGGCTTTTATAGATGTTTTTTCGTCGTTGAAAATCTCAGACAAGCGTTTGAGAAATCAAAAGGAATTGGAAAATATTCTTAAAGAAGGAGTTGAAGAATTGTCGAAGCTATTTAACGAAATAGGTTTTGATAAAAAAATATTGCTTTATATCGACCAATTTGAAGAAATTTTCAGATTTAGGCAGAATGAATACATTGCTCAGTCGAAGGAAGAATCTGATAAATTTGTTGAATTTTTGATACAAGCTTCGCATTGCAAATCATTTCATTTTTCAGTAATAATCTCATTGCGAGCTGATTTTTTGAGTGATTGTACCGAGTTTATTCATTTTCCCGATATAATAAATGAAGGGCATTATTTGATACCCCAAATGACTTTGCAGGAAAAGCAACGTGCTGTTTTACAGCCAGCTAGGCTTGCAGGAGCCGACCTTTCGGAGGAACTTATTCAAACGTTAGTTGCACATATTGAAAATCAAAATATTAGTCTTCCTGTTTTGCAACATGCGTTAATGCGTACTTGGGATTATTGGCTTTTGAATTCAGAAGGTAGTAATGTGCTTGAATTAGAGCACTATAATTCTATAGGAACAGTAACAAACGCGCTTTCGGTACATGCGGAGCAAATTTATGGGCAATTGGCAAATGACGAAATGCGAAAGGTTACTGAAAAGATATTCAAAGCATTAACTTATTTAGGCGATGATAACCGAGCTACTCGCCGACCGACTTCTTTAGGTGATATTTGTCAAATAACAGAAAATAGAGAACCTGATGTAATTCAGGTAATTGATGTTTTTAGGGCAGAAGGAAATAGTTTTTTGTTTCCAACGGAAAATATACAATTAAATTCTAGTGTGGTGATTGATATTTCGCATGAGAGTATTATGCGTATTTGGAAGCGGCTAATTGACTGGGTAAGAGAAGAAACCGAGTCAGCGCAGTTTTATTTGCGTATTTCTAAATCGGCAGAACTTTATCAGAGTGGAAAAACCGGTTTACTTGTCGATCCCGATTTACTTTTAGCACTAAAATGGCAAAAACACAACAAACCTAATCAAACCTGGGCAAAACGTTACAATCCTGCTTTTGAACGTACCCTTAGTTATTTGTCTTTCAGCGAACAAGAAAATGAAAGAGTTATTGCAGTAAAAGAAAAAAAGCAGCAAAATGCGTTGAAGCGCACTCGATCTTTTGTGATATTTTTGTCTTCGGCTTCTTTAATTTCGATATTATTTTTGGTGGTTGCCCTTAACTTGCAGTACAAAGCTGAGGCTAGCGAAAAAAAGGCAAAGGATAAAGAAAAGGTAGCTGTTTCGGAAAGTAAAATAGCCGAAGAAAAAAGAAAAGAGGCAATTTCGCAAGGAAATATTGCACAACAACAGCAGTTTATTGCAGAGGAACAAAAATTGTTGGCAGAGGCACAAAAACTTTTCGCGGTAACTCAGCAAAATGAGGCTATTCGGCAAAAATCGTTGGCTGTAGTTGCAGAGCAAGAGGCTGTTCGTTCAAGAGATGTGGCGGTAAAATTAAAAAAAGAAGCTGAAAAGCTTAGAGACCAAGCTATTGAACAAGAACGCCAAGCTTTGGAGCAAAAAAATAGAGCTGAAATTTCAGAAGCTAAGACAGATACTTTGCGTCGTTTGGCTATAGCTAAAGCTTTGGCTATTAATGCAATAAAAGTAAAAGATAGCCAAAAAGAATTAATGCAAATTTCGAAAGAAGAAGAGGAACTGCCTTATGTTTTGGCACTTCAGGCTTATTATTTCAATTCGCAATATGGTGGCGACCCAAATAATTCTGACATATTCAATGCTTTAGCTGAAGTTGCTAACCTTTCTACACATATTAAAGGCAAGAATGCACATACCGATGCTGTGCGCGGCATTGCTGTTTCAAATGATGGAACTAGCTTTGTATCAAGCTCTGACGATGGTAATTTAAAACTATTTAATTTTGGAAATCTTTCGTCACCTCAAGTATTAAAAAATCCATTTATTGGGAAAATAGGTTATCGTTCTGTAATTTTTGGCGGTAATAATTTGATTATTTCGGGTACAAACAAAGGACAAATAGTAGTTTGGGATATCGCAAATTTGTCGGAAAAGCCAGTTGTTTTTAATTTACAGTCGAACGTTATTAGTCAGATAATCAGTTCTAAAAATCAAAATACATTCTATTCTGCAAGCCGCGATGGTAGTGTTAAAACGTGGAGTTCCGATAATTTAATTTCGGTAAAAACGGCATACAAAACGGTAGAAAAAATAACGGCAATTGCATTGAATAATTCAGATGAAATTCTTGTAATAGGCACAGAATCAGGTAATTTAATTTATGTTAATACTCTCGATTTTTCGGTAAAGCAAAATATTAATTTGGGAAAAGGCGAAATATCATCACTTTGTTTTGGTGATGGCGAAAAACTATTTGTTGGTTTTTCGTCGGGAAAAGTAAATTTATTAGCTGGAAATACCAAAGAATTTTTAGCTCATCAATCTGGCGTTACCGCTTTGCTTTACGATGCTAATTCTAAACGATTGATATCGTCGAGTTTTGATGGAACTATAAAGGTTTGGAATTCAACGGATTTTGATTTAATTCCGCCTTTAGTTATTACAAAACACGATTCGTGGGTTTATGCAATTGCACTATCGCCTGACAAAAAGCGCATTATTTCGGGAAGTGCAGATAAAAGTATTTTGGTATCTAGTATATCAATTCTCGATTTGAAAAATTTTGTACGTCAAAAGGTAAGTTCAAATATGAGTCAGCAAAATTGGGTTAAATTTGTAGGCGGAGGTATTGATTATAAGCAAGAATTGCCAAAATAAGTTAGGTTTTAAAGCAGAAAATTTAATACAAAATGTTGTTTATGAAAAAAATCAAATATAGTTTAGTATTCTTTCTTTTTATATTTTCAAATTACTCTTTTTCACAGAGTTGTGACTGGTCTGTAATCGACGAGGCATCGCAAAATTTTAAAACTGGAAATTTTAAGAAAGTTTTGACTGTGCTTGATAATTGCGCAAAAACGGGTTTTGATAATACCCAAAAAGTGCAGGCTTATAGGTTAATAGCCAAAACGTATCTTGCGCTTGACGATGATAGCAGCGCATATTTGGCTATGCGAAAAATTTTGCAGCTCGACCCTAAATTTCAACCCGATTTATTGAGTGATAATCCATTGTTTATCATTCTTTTCGATAAATTACGCAAAGAAAATACGGCACAAATAATAACCTCGGTTTCAAAGAAAGAAGAAAATTTGAACGAAGCACCTGCAACGGTTGTTTTAATTACTGAAAAGCAATTGAAGCAAAGAGGATATCTTGATTTGGAAGCCGTTTTGCACGATTTGCCCGGATTTGATATTTCGCGTTCGAACGGTAACTTGTACACACATGCCTACCAACGTGGTTATAGGTCGATTAATACCAATAGAACGCTTTTTTTGGTAGATGGTGTGGAGGAGAATGATTTGTGGTCGAGCAATGTGTATCTCTCTAGGCAATATGCACTTACTAATATTAAAAACATAGAAGTTGTTTATGGACCTGCATCAACGATGTATGGTTCTAATGCTTTTTTGGGAGTTATCAACGTAATCACGAAAGAGCCTAGTGAGCTGATTGAAGCAGGCAAACAATTTGGGGTAAATGCAAAAATTTCGTATGGTTCGTACAATACACGTTTTCTCGATTTAAGTTTTGCCGCACGTACAAAAAATAATAATCTGGCATTTTCGATTACTCCGCGTATTTTTCTTTCAAACGAACAAGATTTGTCGGATTATATGCAGCATGATTATGCTCCTAATCAACTAACAGACCAGCTATCAACTCTTTATCATTCAAAATTAGACATAACTGATCCAACCAAGGTCGCTAATTTTTTAGCCAAATATCCTAGTTCGAGCGATTTGTACACTCTCAACGATAATAATCAAATTGTCTTAACCCAAGCGGGTGTTTTACAGGCGTTAAGTTATGATAATGAAGTATTTAACAAAGTGGAATTTTCTGATAAAACGGAAGCTTATTCAATAGAGGCTAAACTTAAAATTTATGATTTTTTGATAGGGTATATGTATTGGTATAAAGCAGAAGGACCTGGAGCTCAGTATAATGACAAAATTCAAATGACTTTTGACGAAGGTCAATCTTGGCGACCTGTGCACAATAATTTTTACATAAAATACAACAAAGACTTGAGCCCAAAACTAAATATTAGTAGTTTTTTGAATTATAAAGTGCATGATTTCGACAAAGATAATAATGTTGTGCGCTACCGAAAGAATTATTCTACTGGAAATTTTAATTTAGAACGACTTATTGCTGGTGCCATTCCAACTTGGGACAGCCTTTATTTGTTTCAAATTTCAAATCAAATGCGGCAGGAATTTAAACTGGTTTATTCGCCGAGTAGCAAAGTGGATATAATTACTGGTTTTGAAATGCGTTTTAGCTCAATACAAGGCGATTACACTTCTTCTACAAAAAATGATGCCGAAGAAAGCGGTTCCCCATTAACAAACGTTCCGGGCGGAAATCATATTTTTTCGCGAGATTTGGGCTGGTATTCTCAAGCACGCATTAACTTGCTCTCTAACTTGAATTTAACCTTAGGTGTTCGTTATGATAACAACAAAATTAGAGAAAATCAAGGCTACAAACATGCAGTAAATCCAAGAGCGGTTGTAGTTTTTACGCCTAAGGATTTTATTTTTAAGTTTATATATGCCGAAGCTTTTAAAGATGCAACAAATAGAGAAAAATATTCTACGGCTTTGGGCAAGCGCGAACTTTCAAATCCGAATTTAGCTCCCGAAAAAGTGAAAAATTACGAATTTGCAGTTGCAAAAAAGTTTTACGGTAAAATTTTTGTTAATGCTGCGGGTTATTTTTCTAAATATAGCAATATTATACAAGAAGTGCGAGTTACGCGCCAAGATGGAACTTTTACCAACCAAAATCAGTCAAAAGGAAAAGCTGAAGTGTTGGGCATAAACGCAACAGCCGATTACGAATTTATGCACCTCAGTGTATTTGCAAATTATACGCTAACTTTGCCATATTTGATAAAACCAACTGATTCTGAAGGAAATATATTGAAAGATTTAGAGGGAAATCCTTACGAAAAATTGCGAATAAGCGATATTTCTACTCATCAAATCAACTTAGGAGCAGACTATAAATTTAGAGAAAATTTTAATTTTGATTTACGCATGAATTTTAGGGGAAAACGTATAACTGGCGAAAATACAAGTGTTCCTCAAAATAAAGATACATTTGACGCTTTTGTAATTTTCAATGGCGCAGTAACTTATTCACCGAAAAACTTATATGGTTTTTCTTTTCAACTTACGGTTTTTAATATTCTCAATAAAGAATATTTTTCGCCTGGTTTAGACCAAGTTTCGGGAGAATTGGCATCTAGTATGAAGCAAAATAGTCGAAATATGTACATCAATTTGATGTATAACTTTTGAAAAAATAGAAAGTATTCACGTTTTAATTGCGTAACAAAATAATGAGTTAATTTGAAATTTTAAAAAAGAATAGAATATAAGATGGATAGAATAGCACAATCACTTGATAATAAAAGAATTGTATTTTGGGAAGAAGTTGCAAGAGATGGAGCGCAAGCCAAAACAATTTTGAGTGGAAAACAACGTATCGAAATTGCTAAAGCGCATGGACAGGTTTTTAATGAGCATGGACCCGACCATTTGGTTTTTGCAGCAGGCTTTTATTCTATTGGTAAAGAAGAAGTTGATGTTATCAAGGAATTAGCTGACGGTGTAGATAATTGTTATTTGGCGGTAAATTGTAGAAGCTCAAAAACCGAAATTTCAGAAAGTATTGACTCATTGCAAAAAGCTAAATATGGGCGAGTTGCATTTGTTTCACCATTTTCGGAGCGTTTGTGCAATATTATGTTGCACAAAAATTTGGAACAAACCAAGGAAGCGACACTTTCGATGGCTAAATTTGCCCTCGACAAAGCGGCTGGAATGCCCGTAGATGTTCAGCTTGCTGCAGCTTTTGATGGAAATCCGGCTTTGCTTGGCGAGCTTGCTTCGGAGCTTCATGCTTTGGGCATTGCTACGGTAGGAATGGGCGATACGCAAGGAAAGATTTATCCTTATGAAACGGCTGAATTTCTGCGTGTTGTAAAACAAAATTCAGACCCCAATGTGCGTTATTCAGTGCATTTTCACAACGATTTGTGCTTTGCTTTGGCTAATAATTTAGAAGCCATTCGGCAAGGTATTTATTTGCCTTCTACCTCGTGGTTGGGCTTAGCCGAGCGCAATGGATTGCTTAGAACTGAGGTACTTACGCTTTTATTGGCGCATGAACCCAAAATGCTAAAAAAACGTTTGGGCATTGATGGCGAAAGGCTATTTTTGTCGCCGCCCAATTTGAAACTTTTGCCCGAAATAGCTTTGAAAATAAGCCAATTAACAGGTATTCCTCTTAAAGTAACCGATCCTATTGTAGGAACTGGAATGAATACTATTTCAACGGGAACTCCATTTGTGGATACTCGTAGTTTTCAGCCATTTGACCCTTTAGAAGTTTTGGGAATACCCAAAAAAGTATATGTTACGCAGTTGGCTAGTGCGAGAGTTATTAAGGAAGTAAGTAGCGAAATGGGATTTCAATTATCTGATAATCAAATAGCTGAAGTAATGAAAATGGTAAAAGAAAAAGCATATCGTATTGAGCGTTCTATTTTTCCCGAAAATGAATTGCGAGAGATATTTACTCAGATAGTTAATATTTAATTATGATAATATTATGAAAAAAATTAAATTAATAGTATTTTTTGCTTTCAATTTTATTTTTTATGCAAGCATTTTTGCTCAAACAGAGCAAGAATTATGGGTGAAAATTTCACCAGAGTTGCGTTTAAATATTGATAAAACGCCTTTTGAATTTCGATGGCGACCTATTGATGTAATTTATTTGCCCGAAATTTATGTTCCATCGGGTAGGGTTGCACGAATGGATTTGATGCTAGGTGTTACTAATAAGCACTTTAAGCTGTTTTCGTACTCAAAATTTGACGAAGCTGGGAAAAATTGGACAGGCTACCGTTTTGATTTCAATTTCACTCTTTTTGATAAAAAATTGTTGATTAACTTGCAACAACGCTATTTTTGGGGCTTAAATGATGAATCAGCCGACCATTATTACTTGGTTCAATATCCTCGCACGGCGGTTGGCGAAAATTTATTGGTAGGTATTTTGGGATACGGAAATTTTAAAACAGGGAAAGCATTTAATACTGGCAGTTGGTTCATAGGTCCTTCGGTAGATTATGAATTTTGGAAAGCATTCAATTTACATCTTGCTCTGACTAAGGATATATTTCATACTCAAACAAATATGCTTTATGTTCGTTTAGGTTATAAAATTAAATTGAACCAAGAGGAATCGGTTTCTGAGGAATAGTTCTTTTTGATATAGACAGTGAAACAAGAAAAAATGATATAATTATTTGACAAATTGAGGAATAGCGATTTTATAACAAGAATTTTAAATTTGCAACAAGGCGAAGGCAAATTGGTGTTGTTGCCTTTTTTGTACTCCTTTTTTTCGGGGGCATCAATGGCGTTTTTTGTAACCAGTACCACTTCGCTTTTTCTGACAAACTTTTCACGCGATATGCTTTCCGTTGTTTTTATTGCATCGGGCGTTTTTGTTTGGATTATAGGTCAAGTATATTCTAAAATACAAAAAAAACAGTCGTATTCTACTACCATTAAACTTGGCTTAATATTTTTGTTGATTTCAATTGGTATTTTGTTGAGCTTTTATATTGCAACTGCTTCTGTAATAATTATTTTCATTTTATATGCTTGGATACGAGTATTTGCGTATTTGCACGCGGTTACATTTTGGGGAATGCTCGGCAGGTTGTTTGCTTTGCAACAAGCAAAACGTCTTTTTGGCTTAATCACTGGCGGAGAAGTTTTGGCGAGTATCGTTAGTTTTTTTTCTATACCATTGCTAGTCAATTTTTTAACAAATAACGATTTGCTTATAATTTCAGGAATTTCTCTACTTGTTTCGTTTTTTCTTATTATGCTTATTCTCAAGCAAAATAGCCAAAAATTATTGGCAATAAAATCAAATGTCAAACAAAATAACGAAACTCCTGTAAAAAAAATATCTTTTTTAGACAATAAATATTACCGATTATTTTTTGTGATTGCATTTGTTCCAATTTTTGCGCAATTTTTTGTCGATTTTATTTTTCAAGCGCAGCTTAAAATTGAATTTCCCGACAAAGAGGCTTTGACCGCTTTTGTGGGTGTATTTTTTGGTGTAAGTTCTATTGTCGAATTTGTGTTAAAAGCCTTTGTTTCAGGTCGAATGATGAGCAAATATGGTATGAAACTGGGCTTGCTTGCTTTTCCAGCTGTTTTAGCTTTTAGCTTTTTCTTGGCTTCTGTTGTTGGTATTTTTTATGGAACGATTACGCTGTTTTTTTCATTTGTAACTTTAGGGCGTTTATTTACGCGCGCCGTTCGTACTGCATTCAATGATCCGGCATCTCAAATTCTTTATCAGCCCTTGCCCATTGATGAGCGAACGCTTTTTCAGAATAAGGTAGAAAGCGGACCCAAAGCGTACGCCAGTATTTTTGCCGGAATTTTATTATTAATTTTTGTAAATATCCCCGGAATAAATTTGGTTCATTTTGCCCTTTTCTTGCTTGTGGTTATCGTTTTATGGTTAAAATCAGCGTTGGATATTCATACCGAGTATAAAAATATTTTGCAATCTGTATTGAAAAAAACAGATGCCGTTAAATTCAAATCAAGAGCTGATATTATTTTTACCATTTTGGAAGATTATATTTTGAAAGCTCAGAACGAAAGCCAATTATCGATAATTAAGCTGGCACGAATTATTTTGCCTTTTAGAACTTATAGGTTGATAGAGGAGAAAAATATAAATCACTTTGCCATCTCTTTGCAAAATTATAAATTCAAAGAGTTAACAAATTATTCAAAATCAGAAAATCCTACCGAACGGCGAGTTGCAGCAGCTGAATTGGCTAATTATCAGGTTTATAGAGTTGAGCGCTTATTGAAAAGACTTTTGAACGATGATAATTTTAGAGTTCGCACCGAAGCAATAATTACTGCCGGAAAAATAAAGGACAAAGAACTTTTTCAGTTTTTGATTAATAATTTTACCATTCCAGAATACAGCGATACTGCAGCTTCGGCTATGGTAAATGTTGGAAATCAGTTAATTCCATACATGAATATGCTGTTTGCACGCTTAGAATATGATGTGGAGTTGCAAGTAAAAATTATTTCGGTATTTGAAGAGATTGGCGACGATGATGCTATTAAATTTCTCAAAAATAATGTAAATCACCCCAATAGACTGGTAAGTGATAGTGTTGTGCTGGCTTTAGATAAGCTTAATTATCAAGCAACTAAGCAAGAACGTTTGTTTTTTTCAAACAAATTGGAAGACGAGATAGACAACTTTGTGTATTTAGTGGCTTGCTTGCACGATTTAGAGGAAATAGATGAAAATCAATTTATTATAAAAGCTTTGAATTTGGAATTGGAAATGAAACACGGCAAAATTTTTTCACTTTTGTCGATAATTTATGAAGCAGCAGCTATTGATTTGATTCGAAAAAATATTGAAAGCAATGATATTGATTCAAGAGGTTTTGCTCTCGAAATTGCTGATATGGCGATAGATGAGATGCACAAAGAATTGCTTTTGCCCATTTTTAATCAGCTTTCCAATTCCGAATTGCTTAAAAGCTACAAATTTATTTTTGCTTATCCAAAATTGAATCACGAACAGCGGTTAATTAATATTGTAAATTCGCCGTTTTCTAAAACAAGTGATTACACAAAGGCGGCTGCATTGCATTATTTATCAACGTTTTCGTCAGAAGATGTGGTAATTGTTTGTAAAGCTAATTTGGTAAATCCAAATTTGATGATTCGGCAAATTGCTGCCCAAAATTTACTGAATATAGATGAGCAAATGTTTGATAATTTGTTGGCTATTAATAAGCCAAAATACCCAATGTTGTTTGATTTGCCAAAAAAATCGGAGTTTATTTCCAATGAAAAAAGTTTAATTTTTCATAAATTGAATTTTTTTAAACAGTTGGAAATGTTTAAAAGTATATCATATTTTAAACTCGAAAAATTGGCATTTGCTGCTAGTTTGGTAAAGTTGCAGGCAAAGCAAAAAATTTCTATTCATGCAAGTAATGCAAATGTTTTTTATATACATTTATCGGGTTTGTTGCTTGATAATGAGCAAAATAATTATGTAGAAGCAGGAAGTATTTTGTGCATTTACAACACAAAAGACAACCTACGCGAATTGATTTTTGAAGCACAATCGTCTTGTACTTTATATACAGCCGAAATTTATTTGCTCAATAATCTTTTGCTCGAGGACAAAGAGTTTATTCAAAAATACGCCCAAGACGTTTGGTGGAATTAGGTTTGAAATTTTTTAGTAAAATTAGATAAAATATGAATAGCAATAGGCTAAAAATTATCGTGATTTTTTTCATAGTTTTAAGTTTGCAGCTTAAAAGCCAGAACTTTACGCGCAATCATGGCAATCCATTTGTGGTTAACTATACTGCCAGTAGGTACAATGCACACGAGCAAAATTTTGATGGCTTGCAGGCTTTGGATGGAAGGCTGTATTTTGCAAACTTTTCGGGTATTTTAGAATTTAATGGTACTAAATGGAATAAAATTCCGATGAAAAGCGGAATGCGCGTTTTGTCGGTTGCAATGAATGCAAAAGGGCAAATTTTTGCAGGAGGATTGTCTGATTTTGGCTTTTTGGAATATGACGAACTAGGTCAAACTCACTTTATTTCTTTGGCTGATTCAGTGAAAACCACAGAAATAGGAAAAGTGGTTAGTGTTGTTTGTATTGCATCAAAAACTTATTTTGTTGCCGAAAAACAAATGTATGTGTATGAAAACAAGAAAGTTAAAACAATTAAATTGCAAGGAAAAGCGCAATCAGCATTTAGTGTAGCTCAAAGGCTTTATGTGTTTTTCGAACCCTCGACCCAAGATACAAAGCAAAGAGAATTAACTTTTTATCAAGATTCTCGTTTCCTCAAAATACCAAATAACTTTGAAGAAGAGCTGCTTGATATTAAAGCAATGATAGAGTTCAAAGAAGATACTTCTGTTGCTATAATTACCTCTAAACAAGGGTTTTATACTTTGAAAAAAGACGCTATTTGGCGAATGCCAGTTGTGCTGAATGAGTATTTGGGTGAACATGGCATTTCGAGTATTGTTCCGCTCGGAGCTAATTTATTTGCTATTGCAACCAATAGTGGAGGTTTAGTTTTGTCGAATAGAAAAGGAGAAATAATTCAGGTTATTGACAAATCATCTGATTTACAAAGCGAATCAATTAATAAGGTATTTTTAGATAAAAAATCTGCCGTTTGGCTTGCCACAAGTAATGGAATATCAAAGGTAGAACTAAGTTTTCCCATTTCGTATATCAATAATACAAATTCTGGTTTAGAAGGCAAGGTGCTTGATATTCTTGAATTTAATAAAAATATATTTGTTGCCACTAATAAAGGGTTATTCTATTTGAACTATGACAAATTTTTGAAAATTAAAGATTTGAATCATGCTTGTTTGGATATTTTAGTTGTTGATAATCAATTATTAATAGCAACATCGAACGGTGTTTTTGTTATGAACGATAAATTGAATTTGTCGAAAACTGTTATTGATAAATTTACGTTTAATTTGTTACAATCTACTGAAAATTCAAACATAGTTTATGCAGGACATTCAAAAGAAATTAGTATTCTAAATATCAACAAATCAGTAATAAAACTAGAAAAAACGCTTACTAATTTCAATGGCGATATTCGCAAAATGATAGAACAAAACGGGTATTTGTATATTGAAGCAATTCCTAGTAATGTGTATATGTATGATATTGAAAATAAATTTATTACCGAAATATCAACCCCCAAAGGCTTAATAAGTTTAAATTTGAATAGGCACCAAAACGATATTTTTTTCTCTTCCGAAAAAGGTTTATTTTCAATTGATTTGACTAAAAAACAGCTTGTAAAGTTCAATTTGCAAAATTCGGACACTAGTTCGTCCAAAATTTGGCTGCATACATTGTTCAAACTATCTGATGATGAGTATTTAATGACCGATGGCGACCAACGAAACCCATTTATTTTCACAAAAGAGAAGACCATACGAAATAAAAATAAAACAGTTTATGTTACTGTTTTTAAGCCAATTACTGATTTTCAGGTGGAGTGTGTTTTCAACGACAAAAAAGCGAATAAAATTTGGTTGGGAGGAAAAGATGGAATTTTGCTTGTAAATAATTTATTACCATTTAATTACGGAGCTGACTTTAAAACAAAACTAGCTAGAGTGTCGAGTATCCAATCTGATTCTATGTTTCAGATTTCAAACATTGCGAATGAGGTTATAGAGTTAAATTTTGAGAATAATTCGCTTCGGTTTGAATTTTCAGCACCTGTTTTCCCAGCTAAAGGGCAAGTTTTTTATCGTTATTTTTTGAAAGGTTTTGATAAAGATACTTCAGCTTGGACAACCTCCACGCTTAAAGATTATACCAACTTGCCTGATGGTAACTATGTTTTTGTAGTTGAAGCTAAAAATGAATTTGGAATTAAGGCTCAAAAAGCAAGCCTAGATTTTTATATTTTGACTCCTATTTATAGGCGTTGGTGGGCTTTGCTTCTTTATATTTTGGCTATTGTGTTGGTAGTAAGGGTGTTATTTAGATGGCGAATGCGTGCTGCTGAGGCTGAAAAAGAAGCTTTGGAGGAGATTGTTAAGGAGCGAACCCAAGAAATTACAGAAAGTAAGAAACATATTGAAGAACAACGAGATATAGCTTATAAGCACCGAAAGCATATATTAGATAGTATTAGTTATGCACAAAAAATACAGGAAGCAGTTTTGCCATCATCGGAGTATGTAAATAGTGTTTTGTTTGAGCATTTTATTTTATTCAAACCTCGCGATATTGTAAGTGGTGATTTTTATTGGGTTAAAAAGGTTGAAAATTATGTGGTTACAGTTGCAGCAGACTGTACAGGGCATGGGGTTCCTGGCGCATTTATGAGTTTATTGGGCAATGCTTTTTTGAATGAAATTGTAAATTCAAAAACGGTAACAAATGCAGGTGCAATTCTTGATGAGCTCCGAAGCAAAGTAAAAATATCGCTTCGCCAAGAAGGAAAAACAGGCGAGCAAAAAGATGGAATGGATATTTCGCTCACAATTATCGATTTTGATAATTTAGAAATCTGTTTTTCAGGAGCTTATAATCCTTTGTATATTGTTCGCCCCACTGAAATAGAAGGGGAAAGCTCGTACGAATTTATTCAATTAAAGGCAGACAGGCAACCTATTGGAATTTATATTAAAGAATCGCCTTTTTCTACGCAAAAATTTAAGGTTCAAAAAGGAGATTCATTGTATTCGTTTTCAGATGGTTTTGCCGATCAATTTGGTGGCGAAACGGGTGATAAATTCAAAGCAAAGCAATTTAAAGAGCTGTTAATGACTATTCAAGACAAAACCATGCAAGAGCAAAAAGATATTCTCGACAGAGCGTATATAAAATGGAAGCGTGATTTAGAGCAAATTGACGATGTTTTGGTGATGGGAGTGAAAATTTAAGTATTTAAAAACTTAATTATTTTTTTTGTAAGTGTTTTATTATTAACTAACTAAATTTTGGTGTTCTCTTTTATTTCATTTTTGCTTGTATAAATATATATATTTTTTCGATTTGAGTTTTTATATTTAAAAAGGATTTTTTAATATTGTGCTTTATACTTAATCTTAAAGTAAAAAATTACGAAACAATACTTATTTATAAAAAACTTAATGATTATGACAAAAAATTATCAAATTCTTAATTTTATTATTGCCGCTTTATTTTCTGTTACTTTTTTTAGCAGTTGTGAAAAAGAACCAGTTGCTAGTTTTAGTGTAGAGCCAGAAAATGTTGTGCAATATGAAGAAATTCAGTTTACTAGCACATCGCAAGATGCTATTAGTTATTTATGGGATTTTGGTGGCGGACTTACTTCGACCGACGCTAACCCCAAAGTTCAGTTTTTAACAACTGGTGAAGTAGTTGTTAAATTGACAGCAATAAATGATAAAGGTGAACATACTGTTAGTCAGACGATTACTGTATCTAAGCCTGATAATCATTACATGCTAGGTACTACAAAATATGCGATTACTAATAATATGTTTTGGTATTCGGCAATGGGAAGTACCTATATTCGTCTTTTGACTCCTGTGGCAGGGCAAACAAATTCAGATTTATTAAAATTGTATCCATACCAAGGTTTAGGTACTGTAGATCAGACTTATACTTGGGCAGAATCAAAAGCTGCTGGAACTTATAACTTTGGATATACTGCTGATTATGCAGGTATGAATTATGCTTGGACAGCTATTGGAAAAACCGGTTCTGGAAGCTTGAAAGTGGAAGAAGTAGCTGATGGTATTTTTAAGTTTTCGGGTACAATGATACTTTCGGTTGGTGCTTATGATTTTAATACAGGACTATTTACCGAAACAAGTACAAAGAATCTAACTTTGTATTATGTAGGACCTATTACGCCGCTGCCTTAGTATCCGTTTTTAAGTTAAAAAACTTCCCCAAAAAGATATTTTTGGGGAGGTTTTTTTTTTATTCATCTGCCAAAAATTTAAACTCTATGGTTGGGTAATGGTCAAGTCCGTTGAGTTTATAACTTACAAATCGAAGTTTAAAATACTTATATTTAGCACTTTGCACGTCGTATTTTTTTAGCAAATATTTCTTGTTTGTATCCATAATGTACAAATCGGCAGAACCTGTTGGTCCTAAGCGTTTCCAATTTGAACCAATTGCACCTTTCCAGTCTGTAAAGTTTGCTGAAGCTATAAATGTTTGGTCAATAGATTGAAAATCAATATTTTCATCAAAAATTTGAGCTACTCTTACACCTGCTTCGTTGTTAATCAAAACTCCACTAAAATTATATGGCGAATAAATACCTGGTGTATTGGTTTCCCACCAACCCAAATAGGGCGTAAACATTATATCCCACTGATTACTAAGAGGTTCAACTTCAACCGTTTTATTCTGTTCGAGCGAAAAATGTATGAAATTGATGCCAGTACTTCTTGTTATTGTTTGTGTTTTAATAGTTTGGTTGTCAGTAGCTTTAGCATATTTAAACGTGTAAGATTCTTCCGTTTTACTAACAAATTGAATCAAGTAATACTTATTTTCAGTTGAAGCGCGGTTGATAACGTAAACGGTCGTCAAAAGTCCAGTCGTTGGGGTTGTTTACATAGTCAAGTACTTGTTGCTGAGTTACTTCTGCTATGTTGAATTTTCCAGTTTTGTGAGCTACTGCACCATTTGCCCAGCCCAAAAGTACTTTATTTCCCTTAGTTTTCGATTCAAAAGCCAAATCCCAGCTATTTGGCGAGGCTGAAGCAACTTCTAAAACTATGCTTTCATAAAAATAATGATATGACTGTGTATTTTTTATACTTTTTTGAACCGTAAATGTACTTTCAACTTTTCTTTCCAAAGGGTATTTATCTATTTCTTTGAAACAAGATACCAAAAATAGAGTTGAAAATATGAAAATTAGAAGTTTCGATTTCATATTGTTTCTTTTTAAAATTGTTTATAAGTACTGAACCAAAATTAATTATCTATTTTAAAATTCATTTTAATAAAAAATACTCTTCCGTAATAGTGAGGACCAAGATACTCGGCTTGGTCGCCTTTGTATCCGTAAGTTCTTTTTTCAT